>RFHO01000373.1 GCA_003696385.1 Planctomycetota bacterium
CGCGGCATGCAGTACGGCAACACGCGGCGGACCGCCTGACGCACGCCGAACGAGGACGGCGCCGCGAGTTGCTCCGCTGCACCGCGCGGCGGACCATAGGTCGTGCCGCCTGTCGTGCGTTTCGAAAGCGTGATCGTCATGGCGTCCTCGCATGGATCGGTCATCGGCCGGCGGCGCGGCGGGATCGATTTCGGGCATGGCGCGCGAAGGCGCGCAATCCACGGGTGGCCGCCGTCAGCAACCGCAGCGTGCCTCGCACGGCGGCGTTGGGCACGATGGCGATGTGCCCGCTGGTGGTCGTTTCGTTGGCGAACTGCCGCTTGTAGTCGGCGTCGCCGGCACCGAAGTCCAATCGCTCGGGGCAGTCACGGGTGAACAGGTCGTCCAGCACCTCCAGCAGCAGCACCTGCCCGGCGGAATACCGGCCGAAGTGTTCGGCATAACCCACTTCTTCGTAGATGAACGTCCCGCCGGTCTGGAAACCGAGCAGAAACGCGGCGGGTTCGTCGTGGCTGAACAGCACGTATGAGCGCAGTCCGCCGGCCTCCGCGATCGCGCGCAGCCATTCCCGTTCCGCATCGTCGTCGTGGATCCGCAAGCCGAGCCGGCGCGACTGCCACGTGGCGCGGGAGACGATGTGAGCGGTACGGACGAACTCCGGAACGTCCCGCGGCGTCCGGTACGCCCGCCAGCGAAGCCCCGGAAACCGCTTCCGCTTGCGGCGGAACGTGTTGCGCGTCTTGGAGGTGAAGCGACTCCAGTATTCGCCCGGGTCTTCCGGAAAGCGGATCCAGTGCCGCGGCGCCAGGCCGCGCGGCACGATGGCCTGGCGGCTCGCCGTGTCGAACGCCAGACGCCACATGTCGCTGCCGGTTTCGACGTCTTCCAGCAACAGGAAGCGACCGCCCCGCGCGGCGACCCAGTCCACGACCGCCCGCAAGCACGCGGTACGCGCAGCGGGATCCTCGGTGCCGAACACCGAATTGCCGGCGAGGCGGAAACCGTCCAGCCGCAGGCGGAAACCGACAACGCCCCATTCGCCCTGCGTCATCCGTTTGGGCAGGACCACTGCAGCACACTCGGCGGAAGCCAAACGGACGTGGATGAAGGCGCCCCGGCGATCCGTCGCGCTTTGGCCTGCTCGAACCAGCGCGCGGCGCAGATCGGCTCGGCACACCGCCGGTGCCTGCAGCACGTTCGGGCGCTCGTCTCGCTGCCACAGGCGCAGCCAGTGGTGGAGGCCCTCGCAGAACGCTTCCAGGGGGGCATCGGCGTGCAGGGGGTAGACGGTGACTTCTTCGCCGCTCCGTGCGGCGATCGGATCGTGTTCGCTCGCCGCGGGTGCCGCGCATGCGGCACTGTGACCACCGGCCGCTTCGAGTTCTCCGGCAGACGCGGCGATACCGTGCGTGTCGCGCCGCGCGGTCGGGTGTGCCGCCATTGGAGCGGCGCGGGCGGCCGCCGCGCCTGGTTCGGCGGTCGCGGCGGTTCGAGCGGACGAGGCAGCGGGATTGGTCGGCATGGTCGCTTTTCGCATTCTTTCGGTTTGGCGTTGGTCGGTGTGGTTTCGGCGAGCACGCGGAGGTGCTCGCATTCGGCGGGGCGGTCCGATCGGAAGCGGCCGGGCCGTCCGTGAGGGCGTCATGGCGTCGGTGGTCGCGCGGCCCCCGCGGGGACGGAGCGGGCGAGCAGGCGGCGGACGGACTGCCAACGTTCGCTGGCGAGGAATCGCGGATCGATGACCACGCGGACGCACACCAGCAAGCCGCCGCCGCAGCCGGCCGTCAGCAACAGGTCCGGCCAGCGCGGGGCCACGATCCCGGCGGCGTCCAGCAGCTTGCAGTACGCGAACAGGGTTGCCAGTGGGAGCATCTGCGGCGCCAGCAGCTCCGTGAGCACGAACCGCGGTCCGATCTGCAGACGGCGAAGGGCGTACGGCACCAGTGCGGTCAGTTCGATGGCGACCACGGGAATCAGCGTGCCGAAGGCGACTCCGTAGATGCCGAACCGTCGGATCAGGATCAGCGACAGAGCGATGTTTGCAACGGCTTTGGCGACGTTCAGCAGTGCGGGAACGCGGACCAGGCCGGCACCGAACAGCAGCGAGCGGACGACATCCGCGGGCGCGGCGACGATCTGCGCGCCGAGGAGAATCACCAGCACGACGTACGCGGCGTCGTAGCCCTCACCGACCCATGCCCGGATCAGTTGCTGGCCGAAAAAGGTGGCGCCGACGAAAACGCCGGTGGCCAGCAGGAACGCGCCTCCGGTGCCCAGGGCGAAGAGCTGCCGCAGTCGCTCGTGCTGCTGCAGAGCCTGCAATTGGCCCGCACGGGGCATGAACACCCGCCCGATCAACTGGATCGGTGTCTTGATGAAGCGGACCATCCGCATCGCCAGGTAGTACGGCACCGTCGCGGCCGGACCCATCAGCAGGCCGATGATCACGGTGTCGGTCACTTCGAGCACCTGATTGGAGACCATCTTCAGGAACTCGAACCCGCTGAAGGACAGGAATTCGCGGGCCGTGCCGCGGTCGATGTGCCGCCAGCCGATCCGCAGTTGCGGGACGCAGCGAAATGCGAAGACCACGTGCCCGGCATGCTCGACGACGGTGACCACCAGAAAGATCGCGGCCAGTGTCAGCAAACCGTACTCGCGGCGGAGCAGCCAGACCGTCAGCACCAGCCGCGCGATTCCGGAGATCAGCACGAAGCCCTGTTCGATGTCGAACCGCTGGATCCCGGCCAGCACGCCGCCGAAGACCGTCGTGGACAGGGCCAGGCACAGCGTCAGTCCCATCAGCAGCACGACGATCTGGATTTCACCGGCCGCCAGCGGGCTCCAATCGCGCAGGCTCGGCACGAACCAGGCCACCACCGCGGCGATGAGCAGTGCCAGCAGGCCCATCGCCACGTAGGCGAACAATACGAGGTTGACGACCTGGTTGAGCCTGTCCCACTGCTGCCGCGCGTGGTACCGGGCGACGAATCGCGCCACGGTCTCGCCGAAGCCCAGGTACAGAAAGCACGAATATCCCAGGAACGAATTGATCAGCACCCAGGTGCCGTACGTTTCGTCACCCAGCACGCCGAGCACGTACGGCATCAGAAAGATGCCGATCAACACGCCGGTAGCGTGGTTCAGCCAACTGATGGCCAGGTTGCGTTTGATGCCG
>RFHO01000374.1 GCA_003696385.1 Planctomycetota bacterium
AGCGCCAATGTCGAGCCACCGCCACGTGCGTCGCTTGCAGATTCGCCCGCCGCCGGAGCACCGGCGTACGAACGGTGTCCGCGCGTCTCACGCCGGGTGCACCAGCGTTTCCGGGAGCGAAAAGAACACCGTCGCTCCCTCGTCGGGAACGCCCTCGATGTCGCGATTGTTTCGAATCCAGACGTTCCCCTGATGGGACTCGATGATGTTGCGAACGAAGTACAGTCCCAGGCCACGGCCGTCGGGGTCCTGGGGATCCGCGCGGACTTCGCAGTCGAAGGCCCGCTCCAGCAGCTCGTCCGGGAAGCCGGGGCCGTTGTCGCGAATGGCGATCAGAATGCCGGCGCCCGCCTGCCGGTGAACGTCCACATGAACGACCGGTTTGGCACATGCCCCGGCATGCCGCCGTGCATTGCGGAGCACGTTTTCGATGGCCCGTAACAGTGCCGCCCGGTCGCAGGAAATCAGCACCGGGACGTCGGCCCCCGCAACGTGCACTTCGAAGTCCACGTTCTCCCGCCGGGCGACGTTCTTTTCCGATTCCGCGGCTCTGCGGACGATCTCGCAAAGGTCCGCGACGTCCGTCAATCGCGCCGTCACGCCGCGTCGCGCCCGGTCCACCAGACCGTTGATGCCCGCCCTCAGTTGCTCCACATAACGGATCAGGAACGCTCGGTCTTCTTCGGCCCGCTCCTGACAGCCGGTTTGCAGGTCCAGCAACAGTCTTTCGGCGAACCCCTCGATGTTCACCAGGTAACCCTTGAAGTCGTGGGCCACCGTGTCGGCGAAACGTTCCAGTTGGTCGTTCTTCTGTTCGAGCATCGCGATCAACCGTTCGCGCTCCAGTTGCGAACGTTGCCGTTCGGTCACGTCGCGCATGAAGACGGCGATTTCCCGCGTGCCGGCAATGACCGTGTGACAGGCCGTCAGCTCGACGAACCGGCGCCCGCCGGCGGACGTGACGAATTCGAAGACCATCGGCGGTCGGGTTCCCGTCTCCTGCCGTTGCAGCCACTGCCTGAGAACCTCGCGGCAGCGCGCGCAGGCAAAGGCATCCAACGGTCGGCCGATCAGCGACTCGACGGGTTGCACCTCCAGCAACCGGGCCAGCGCCGGATTGGTCTCCTTGATGCGAAGCTCCGGATCCAGTCGCGCGAACCCGTCCTGGATGGTTTGCAGCATGATCGCCAGCCGCTCCAGCAGCAGATCGATCTGACGCCGTGTGGTTTCCTTGTCGGTCACGTCCAGTGCCACACCGATCGCTCCGGTGATGCGTTCGGACGGATCGCGAATCGGCTGCAACCGAACCTCGTACCAGCGACTCGCGCGGCGAATACGCACGGAAACGTTGTTGCCGGCCAATGCCTCCCGATGCATTCTCACCAACCGCTCGGCCGAAGCCGGTTCGCCGCCCAGCCTCAGGACCGCTTCCAGCGGCTGGCCGATGATCTCCGTATCGGCGTCTCCCAGCAGAGACGGGCCCTGGCCGGAAAACGTCTCCACCCGCAGTCGGCGATCGACCGTCCACAGCACTCCGGGCGTCTGCGCTACGACCGCTTGCAACCGCTGCTCGTTTTCGCGCAATTGCTGTTCCGCGAGTTTGCGCGCCGTGATGTCGTGCGAGACGATCTGCACGGCAGGCCGGTGACCCTCCGGATCATGAAACGGTTGCAGGACCGACCAGAACCAGCACTTCTGCCCCAGCACGTCGACGCAGTCTTCCACCTGAATTGATCGTTCCGTCTCGATGACCTGACGGATCCGCCGCAGGTATTCGTCCGCGTCCCGTTTCGGGAAAAAATCCCACAGCGTCTTGCCGGCGATCTCCGCCGGTGAAAGCTGCAACCGCTGGCAGGCATAGTGGTTGGCCATCAAGAACCGGCCATCGCGATCGATCACCGTCACGGACATGCCCGAATGGTCGAACAGCAATCGATAACGCTCTTCCTTCACCGCCAGTTCCCGCTGCGCCGCCTTCAGCGGAGATACGTCGACCATCGCAGTCAGCACGCGGGCATAATCGGGCATCCCCTCGACCGACGGCACCAGCATGTTGACCAGGACGTCCCGCTGACGCCCCTTCAACGTGGTGATCCGCGCCTCGACCGAAACAGTCCGCTCGGCGTCCCACAACCGCACCAGCTCCATGCGAAACACGTCGGAACCCGCCCCGTCCCAGAACGCCGCCAGCGCCTTCGGGAGATCCGCCGGCCGTTCGGCTTCCAGCAGCCGGATCGCGGCGGCGTTCGCCCGTTCCATCCGGACCAGCTCCGCCGCCTCCCGCACCGCCTGCGGATACCGCCGCAGGTATTCGTCCAGCCGGGTGATTCCCTGCCAACGGAGTTGCTCGAACCACTCCGCCACTTCCCGGAAATCGAGTTCCCACAGAGCGACCGGACAGTGTTCGAATAACAGCCGATACAGCGATTCCCGGTGCTGCAGCCGGCGCCGCTCCGCCTGTCGCTCCGAAACATCCGCCACCGCCAGAACCGCCCCGGAAAACACGCCGGATCGATCGAACCGCGGCGTCGCCTGGACCAGCACATCGACCGCCAGCAGCGCGTCTCCGACCAAACGCAGATCGAACTGCTTGGCCACACCCGACTGGGCCTGTTCCCAATGCCTCGTCCACTCCTCGAGCTGCGAGACTGCAACGAAGTCCTCGACCGCCCGCCCGCGAAGTTTCTCCGGTGTCGTCTGAAGCATCTCGGCGAGAAAGCCGTTCGCCCACACCGTTCGCCCCCGGTGGTCGACTTCCCACAGACCGTGGCAGACGTCTTCGGCCAACCGCCGCCACCGCCGCGCTTCTTCACG
>RFHO01000046.1 GCA_003696385.1 Planctomycetota bacterium
GTTGCTGCAACTTGCCGCCGGTCGGCTCTGCGTCCACCGCGGCCGCATCCTGTACGGCTCAGAACCGGTCGAACTTCCGTTCGAAGAACCGTTCCGCTTCGGCGCCCTGGACGTTGCGATCACCCTTTACGCGGTGGAGAACGTCGAGATTCGCAATCTCAACATCCGACACTACCGCCTGGACGGAATCGTCGCGCACGACCGGTGCCAACGCGTGCGCCTCGTGGGCGTGAACGCAGAAGCCAACGGCCGCGCCGGGCTCACCGTGGGCGGAACATCCCACGTCGCGGCCGCAAGCTGTCGCTTCCGCCGCAATCTCGAGGCATCGGTGCGTATCGAGGAATTCGGCGTCTTCGAAGCGGACGACTGCGATCTGGATTCGCCGCCCGCCATCCTCGAGTGATCCGCGCCGGCAAGCGAAACGCGGCCTGTGAGAATCTCCGAGCCGCACTGGCCAGGCGCCGACCCTGAGCAATCCAGCCGACCGGACGTGGTCCGGTTGCGGCATCCAACCGTCCTCCAAGGTGCGCCATTCCGTCGCCGCCGGAGCCGATCGGCGCCGCACGCATACCGCTCCGGTCGCGATCCGTGCAATGACAGCGGCCATCGCAATGCTGGAATCGACACCGCGGTTCAGCGCGCTTCCAGGTGCAGGTACAGCGGCAGGTGCCGGTAATAGACTTCCAGCGTCAACAGCCGCAGGCACGTGACATACAAGCGGCCGCCGGCTTTGCCCCAGCGGTCCGGCACGGGCTGAAACGGATCCCAACTGCCCGCTGCACCGCCGCTTTTGACCTGAGTCTCAACCAGCAGGTCCCTCAGCCGGCCGTTCCATGTTTCCCAGTATTTGCCCTGCATGTGAAACATCACCTGCGTGGCGTAATACCAATAGTAGACATCCCGCGAATGCAGCGCCGGCAGGTTCTTCGCCAGGTGGTCCGCTCCCGCCCGCAAGCGTGGGTCGTTACGATCCGCTCCCAGGTACTGCAGCATCAGCAGCCCCTCGGCCGTCATCGGCAGACTGGCGGCCCGCGTCGGATGATAGGCAAAGATCCCCGGGAATTTTTCGGCCGAATCCAACCACCGCGCGACTCGTGCGAACACCGAGGCGGGAACGGGGAAGCCGGCCGTCTGACCGCTCTTCAGCGCCATCAGCTGCCAGCCGCTGACCGACGTGTCCGATTCGAACCGCGGACGGTAACGCCACCCGCCGAATTGCGGATGCTGCGAGTCGATGATGAACTGCAGGGCTCGCCGACACGGCTCCCGGAGCGACTCGTCACGAGTCAGCCCGTACGCTTCGCACAACGCGATGGTGGCCATGCCGTGGCTGTAGAACAGCACATACGGCGCCGCACCCACGTATAGCCGGCCGTCGTCGCCCTGCTGGTCGATCAGCCACTGCAGGCCCTTCGAAACCGACTCACGATAATCCCCGTCGCGCTGCGTGTGCCCCGCCCCCAGGAACGCCAGCAGCGCCAGGCCGGTGGCGGCCGAATCCGCTTCGAACGTCCCCGTGCCCGTGCAGTGGTGGTCCCGGCAGTTTTCGTCGAACGCGTGAATGCTCCAATGCCCATCCGGATGCTGGTGCGCCGCCAGCCATCTCAGGCCGCGTTCGACGGCCCGTTCCGATTCGGGGCTTCCCCCCAGCGTCGCCGCCGCCTTTTCCCGAACGCCCTTGCGTCGCATCGACAGAGCGGCCGGCACTCCCGCCGCGCCGGCCAGATTCCGCCGCGTGGCCTTCTTTGCCAGCTCGGCAAATCGACGCTCCGCGTCCGGCGCCAACCTCGCCACCGGTTCGACCGAGCGACGCAGGCCGCCGCCAGAACCGCCCAGCACACCGGACGGCAACCGGCCGGCCACCGAACCCGGCAGACGCGCCGACACCCGAGCGGACAATCCCGTCCGTCGCTTCTGCAACGTCGCTCGGGTACCGCTGCCGATCAAAGCCGCCACATCCCCAGGACGACCGCCGCCGGACCGACCCCCTCCGATCGGCGCCGTCGGACCGGTCAGCACCAATGCGCCACCCTGTTCCGCTTCCAGCAACGCGCGTGGGACTTTGGCCGAAGCGGTGGCTTTGGCCAGGACATCACCGTCCCCCAGAGGCACGGCCTCGCCGAGTTCCGCCGTCGGCCCGACCGTTGCCGACCGATGTGGGCCGGCCGCCGCTCCGCCCACACCGACCACGGCCGCAGCCACTGTGCCCGCCTCGCCCAATCCGCGTGCGCTACGAACCGGCGGGCCCGAGCCGCCGCCGTTTCGCTGTCGGGCCAGGCCACCACCGCGCGGCCCCTGTTGCAACACGCGCCCGACCGCATCGACACCGGACGCGGCCGCCGACACCGACACCGATTCTCCCGTCACACCGGCGGCCACTCGCGACGCCACGCCCGTCGCCGCACGCGAACGCCCACCGAGCCGCACGTCCGGAGCGGCTCGCAACCGCGGTGCGTCGGCACTTCCGCCTCCCCGACGTCGCGCGGCTTTCGGCGTCCCAGCCGCCACCAACGCCCGACCGTCCCCGCCGACCGGAACGCTCCCCGGTCCCGGATCGGCGGCACGCGACGGAGCCGCTCCCGGCCCCGACCGCCGCGACACCGTTCCTGCCGCGTCCGATTCCTGCAACGTGACTTCGCCGGCCCGCCCCACCGACGCCACCTCCACGCTCTCCGCCAAGTCGCCGCCCTGGAGCGCCCCGGCGGCCGGCACGTTCTTGGCCAGCGGCGTGCGCGCACCGCCGGCCGGCCCATCGGCCGCGGTCAACAGTGCCGCATCCTCGGCCCTGCCGACGGCAGCATTGGCGGCCACCGCCGTCATCCGCTCCGCCACGGACTCCGACGGTGACGGACCGGTCGCCCCGCTGTGCGGCGTCACCTGCGTACGTACGCGGCGCGGCTGAGATGCGTCGGGCACGGTCGGTTCCGCCGCCGGTGCCGCGGCAGCCGCCGCCACGGCCACGGTTTCCGGCACCACGGTCGCCGCCGACCGCGGATCGACGGCCCGCGCCCGGTCGGGTGATCTGAGCATTCGTTCTGCCCGCGTCGAGGGGTCGGCCGACACGACGGACGGACGCTTCAATGCCATCGTGCGGCGATCGAGCACGGCCACCTGCCGTGACTGCGCCGTTTCCCGCTTGCGCAGTCGCTCGATGGTACGTTGCCGGTGCGGTTGCAGTTCGGACGGCCGCAGCACGGGCTCGGGCGCCGCGGACGCCGCCCGAGCGACTTCGGTGGGCCGCGGCTCGAGGGCGGCCACCGGACGCACTTCCGACCGCCGCTCACCCAACTCGACTTCTTCGGTCGGCTGCGGCTTTGCCTCCGCTCGCTGCAATTCCGCCCGCACCGCGTCCTTCAGCGCGTCTGTGGTCTGCGGGACGTCGTCCTTGCGGCTCGGCAGCTTCGCGGTGCTTCGCTTGCCCAGCTCGACGCTGTCCTTCAGTTCGACCTGTCGCTCCGGCCGCATTGCGGGCTTCGGTACCGATTCGACGACCGGTGTTTCGGCTTCCGGCTCCCATCGCCGGCGTTGCAGTTCGAGCTTGCGAGCCGCTTCGAGCCGCTCCTGGCGACGCTGCAGTTCGCGCTTCCGCTGTGGCTCGATTTGCGTGTCCGGCGTCTCCTTTTCGAGGTCCGGCGCGGCCTTCGGCTCGTGTTGCCGTTTACGCAGCGATTCGTCGCGGACGTCCGGCGTTTCGGTGGCCAGCACTTCCCAGGGCTGCTGCTCGGTCTGCGGCTCACCATAGTCGGGAACGGTCAGGGCGTCTTCTTCGACGGGCGTGCCGACCAGTTCGTTTTCCACCTCGGCCCGCGCCACCAGGCGGACGTCGAGCGGTATGACACGGGCCGCCACCACCAGCAGCAAATGGATCAGCAGGCTCAGCACCAGACCATACTGCAGGCGCGACATCAGAATGCCGCGAACCAGATACGCCGCCAGCAGCATCGACGCCGCAAGAGCGGCCGACCAGCCGAGTTGTCCGACCAGCGAGCCGGCGGCGGGCAACGGCGGATTTGCAGCACGCAGGTGGAGTCCCGCAAACGCCAGTACGAACGCCGTCAGTGACAGCGCCACGGCCACCCGCGGCGACAATCCGCGCGACGGTCGATCCGCCGAGCCGCCCGCGGCCGGCCGCACCCCGACGGCCGCTGCGCCGCCACGGCGAGGCTTCCGCGGAATCTGCCGCTCCCGTTTGCCCGGCTGATTCCGTCGCGTCATGGCGAGGGCCCTCCCGCAGGCTGGGGCCCGGCCGACTCCGGAATCACCGCCACGCGGTAATCGCGGATCTGGGCCTTGTTGCAAAGGCTCATTGCGCGGGCAATGAATTTCCAGGGGCAACTTTCGTCCCCCCGGATGATGACCGATTGCTGCGGGTTGTTTACCCGCGCCCGCCGAAAGATGTCCAGCAATTCCGCTTCCGAGCGTTCCACCGCCTGGACGATGAACCGCCCGTTGCGGTCGATGTTCACGATGATTTCTCGCGGTTTGGAGATCATCGGCATCGCCGCCGCGGCCTGCGGCAGAATGGCGTTCAGCTCCGCTTCGTCCATCGACCGCGCCTCTTCCTCGAAGTGCGTGGCGACCAGAAAGAACAGCAACAGCTGAAACACACAGTCGATCATCGGCGTCATGTCGATGCGTCGCCGGTCGGCCTGTTGGCGTCGCGCGAACTTCATCGAACGCCCCCTTCAGCGTGGACGCAAACCGGTCCTCGATTCTCACATCCGGCCGGCGCGATCGGCCGCCGCCCCTCCGGCAGCGCATGCCGCGAGCGGCTGCGGCACACCGCGTCGCACCCGATCAATCCGCAGACGGTCGCACGCCGACCGTCTTTTCCTTCGCCATGGTCTCCCACAGACTCTTCGGCGGAGCCGTCTGCTCCGGTTCCGCGGAAACTGCCGGGCCGACGTCCGCAGCGGCACGCTCACGCCGGCCACTGCGAGCGGACTCACGTGGCACGACGTTCAAACCGACAGCGGCTTTCTCGAGCGCCACAGCGGAATCCGACGCCGCCGCTGCCTCACTGCGGGACACTGTCCGCGCCACGCGGATCTTGCCTTCGAACCGCTCGAAGGCGTGCAACAGCTCCACGAACACGTCTTCCATTTTGTGCAACAGGTTGTCGATGCGGCCTTCCAGAAAGCTGCCCAGCAATACCGCCACCACCGCGACACACAAACCGGAAAACGTGGTGACCAGCGCCGTATAGATCCCCTGCGCCAGCTCCTGCGCTTTGGCCACGCCGGTCGAGGTGGTCGTGCTGGTGACCATGAAGGCGATGATCATGCCCTGAACCGTACCGATCAGTCCCAGCAGCGGAGCCACCGTCGCCACGACGTTGATCGGCCGGATGTTGCGCGCCATCAACGCCGCTTCCCGCTCCACGGCGTCCTCGACGGCTTTCTCGACCTCCGGCTGAGGTCGGCCCGCCTTCAGAAGGGCCGCGCGCACGGCGCTGGCCAGCGGCGAATGATGCTTCTGGCACAAGCGGTATGCCTCCCGCGGGTCGAGGCCTTTTTCGAGGTTCGCCATCCGCTGCAGTTCGCGCATCAATTCCGGCGGCAAAACCTTCGCCTCACGCAGTGCGATCATCCGTTCAATGGCAAAGGCCAAAACGACGATCGAGCAGACCGCGATGGGGATCATGAAAAAACCGCCCTGCACGGCCAGATCCCACACGGTCGGCTGCTCGGCCGGCCGCTCGGTGGCGACGGCGCCGCCGGCAGCTCCGTCGGCGCCGTTCGGTGCTGCCTGTTGGCCCTGCGCCGCTACCGTGAAACACGCCAACACCATGACGGTCGCGACCAGGCCCCATCGCACGACGCCGCCTCGAAGCCGCCGGCTACCGCACCAACGGCGAGCTCCGCAGTCGCTCGCCGCCGGGTCTGTCGAGAAGTTTCGAATCATGCGCTCACCTCGCACCAACGTGCATCCGCCCACGGGTTCGCTTGCGGCACCCACACCCGACGGATGACGCTAATTCGTCAGCTCCGCGATTCTCGCCCGCGCCTGCGCCGCCGTCGGATGCTGGGGGTACTTGCGAATCAGCTCGCGGTAATTGTTCAGTGCCTGGTCGGTCTCGTTGAGTGCTTCGAAACACCGTGCCGCCTCGAAATACCCACGGGGCGACCATTCGGGATGGGCGTAGGCAAAGGCCGTGCGGAGGAAATGGCGAATCGCCATCCGGAAATCCTTCTTTGCAAAATAGCACTCGCCGAGCATGAATTCGGCCTTCGCGGCCGTTTCGGTCTGTGTTTCCTCGATGACCTGCTTGTACAGCGGAATGGCATCGTCCAACCGCTCCTGGTTGTGCAGTGCCCACGCCAGGCCATAGCGCGCTTCCGGCCGCATCTCGAAATCGGGGTACTCCTTCAACACCTGAGCGAAAAAGCGCTCGGCGTCCTTCCACCGTTTGAGGTTGGTGGCACACTCCCCGCAGCGATGCAGCGCCAGGGCCCGGTAGCGATGTGTGGGATCGGCGGCGATTTTCTCGAAGGCGGCCAGAGCGTCCTTCCAACGGCCTTGCTTGAACAGCCCCTCCGCCAGCAGGAAAACGGCATCCGCGGCCAGCTCACCCTGCGGGAACTGCTGCAACTGCCGCCGAAAGGTGTCCGCGGCCTTGTCGTACCGCTCCGCCTTCAGATGACACCAACCGAGTTTGTGCAGGGCCTTTTCGCGGATCTCGTCGTTGTCGGCGGCTTCCATGGCTCGCTGAAAGTACGGTGCCGCCTCCGTGTACTGCTCGGCATCGTACAGCGACTCGCCGATCCGAAAGAATGCCTCGGCCGCCAGCGGACTGTCCGGATGCTGCTCTGCCAGCCGCTTGAAGTCCTCCATGGCCTGCTTGGTGTGTCCCGCCGACAGGTGGGCCCAGGCCAGTTCATAGGCGACCTTGTCGGCGTCCGGATAGCGGGGATCCGCCTGCAGGATCGACGTGAAGACGGCGGCGGCTTCGTCAAAGCGTTGCAGGCCCGACAGACAGAGTCCTTTCGCGTACAGAGCGTCCAGACGCTCGGTCTTCTCGGGGGCCGCCGCCAGGAAGCGGTCCAGCTCATCCAGCGCGGCTTCGAACTGCCCCGACTGCTGCAAAGACAACGCCCGCAGATAGGCGGCCCGGGGTCGCAGTTCATGCTCGGGATAATCGCGGGCGAACTGCAGCATCGTCCGGGCCGCTTCGTCGAACTGCCCACGACTGAACTGGCACCATCCGATGCCGTACAGCGCGTGGGGCGCGAAGTTGCCCTCCGGCCAGCGGGCCAGCACCTGCCGGTACAGCCGCTCCGCCTGATCATACTGCTTCTGTGCATAGGCGATCTCGCCGAGCCGGAATGCGGCTTCTTCCGCCACCTGCGCGTTGTCCGCATCCCTGACCAGCCGCTGCAGTTGGGCGGTGGCCTCTTCGTGCCGGCCCTGCTGGTGCAGCGCCTGGGCCAGCAACAGTCGTGCAGCCGACCCCTTCTCGCCGTCGCCCGAAATCCGCAACGACGCCTGCAGCGCGGCGATCGCGGCATCCGGCCGTTCCTCTTTCAGGTGACATTGCCCCAGCAACGCCAGTGCCGCAGCCCGTTGTTCGCGCGATTGCATCTGCTGCGCCGCGGCCGTCAACCAGCGGACGGCATCGGCGTATTTCTTCTGCCGGAACAACGCCAGACCGACCCCCAGCCGCGCATCATCGGACGCCTCGTGCCGCGGGTACGCCCGGACCAACTGCCGGTACAACACCTCCGCCCCGGCCGCATCGCCACCACGCAGCTGCGCCTCGGCGGCGATGAACAGCACGTCCGGTTTCAGCTCGTGTTCGGGATGATTTCGCAGAAATGCCTCCGCGTGCTGCCGCGCCTCCGCATACCGCTGCAGCTCCAGGGCCGTCAGCGCCGCCATGTACCGTGCTTGTGGCGCCAATTCATGCTGCGGGTACTGCTGCGCCACCCGGACATACGCGACCAGGGCTTCCGCCTTCCGCTGCGGAAGCTCGTACAAAGCATCGGCCAGAGCGAACTCGAAATGCGGACGCTGTTCGTGGTCGGGAAACTGCTGGATGGCCTGTCGCAACTGAGCGACCGCCTGATCGGCCCGTCCCCGTTTGATCAGACACCGCGCAAGCCATTGCCGCGCCTCGACCGATTCCGGCACGTTCCTCTTGACCAGCAGCTCGAGAGCTTCCTGCGCCGCCTGGTAATTGCCGACCAGGTAATAGCACTTGGCACCCGCCAGCAATGCCGTGTCGTAGTAGCCCGCCTTGCCGTGCTGCTCGGCAACGCGCCAGTACAGTTCTGCGGCCTTCTCGTATTGCTTCAACTCATAGAGGCATCGGGCCTGTCTCAACATGGCCACCGGCGCCAACTTGAAGCCGGGAATCTGGGCCACCCGCGCGAACAGATCGTGCGCCTCTCGGAATCGGCCGGCCTCGAAGAGCATCTCGGCCTGCCGCATCTGCACTTCGCTGGCCAACTTGTGCTGAGGAAACCGCTCCAGAAACCGGGCATACGTCCCGGCAGCGATTTGCGGCTGATTCAGCTTCTCCTGCGTCACTCCCAGCGCATACAGCGCATCGGGAACCAGCTCGTCCCGCGGAAACCGCTCCAAAAGCCGGGCATACGCGGCCGCGGCCGCCTCGTAACGTCCCAGCTGATAGCGGGCCTCTGCCTGATAGAACAACGCCCGCGGCACGTGTTCGCTTTTCGGAAAGCGGGTGATCAGTTGACCCAGCCACCGATCTGCCTGCTCGAAGTCGGCCGCAACCTGCTTCTTCTGTCCGCGTCCGAAATGCGCCAGGCCGAGATTCAGGTAAACTGCGTCCAGCTTCTCGAATCGCGGCGAGCGGCGGAGCAGATCTTGCAGCGTTTCGATCGCCGCGTCGAACTGCTCGTCCTGCAACTGGCAGGTACCCAGATAGAACCGCGCCGAATCCGCTCGCGGGTCCGTCGGGAACCGCTTCAGGAACAATCGCCACTCGTCGATCGCGTCCTTGTACAGCCGGTTCTTGACGAACCCCATCGCCGCGGCGTACTGGCGCGTCGCCGCTTCGCCCCCGTCGGCGGCACACGCCGACTGCTGCAGGCCGATCGTCATCAAGCATCCGACCGCCAGCATCGCCCAGAACCGACCACGCGCGCGACGCGGCTCGCCGACTCCTCCGCCGGACCGCCGCCGTCGACTCCGCCAGCCAGGCCGCTTCGCCGCCATCGAATTGCGATTCCACTGCCCGTGTTTCGACGTTCTGCACAGCATCGTCGCGACACCTCTGTGTATTGGCCGATTTCCATCACGCGGCCGCGTGACCGTCGTCGGCAGGAACAGCCCGCGATTCTCCGGCACCAAGCCCCACGACCGCGAATCGAGCGCTCCGATGGAAAACGTCCGTGCCCGCGCGGAGCACCGCCGGCGGATCAACGCGGCGGTCCCGGCAAATGACCTTCCCCGCATCGACAGCCATCATACCGTGACGCAACCTTCCACCGAATTCAAACGCAGCCGACCTCTGCAAGAGATCGCGATCGGCCGCCCGCCGGTCTTTGTCATCCCGCCGGTGGCCGCTATGATTCGCCCGCACGGTGGAGGAGTGTTCGCTTCCGCTGTCGCCCCGAAGCGCACTGCTGCTGCGCCGGCAATCCCGGGGATACCGTGCCGCGGTCCACCTGTACCTACGCCGCAGCAGCACGTTCTCTGACGGACACCGCCCCCAAAGTCGGCCGGGACACCCCGAAGACGGCGATGCGACCGCGGCCGAACGCTGCGGCCTGCTCTTCCGGCCGATCGCGCTGGAAACGTCGGCGGGCCCGATCGGACGAACCGTACCAGTGCTGACGGAGCGCCCCAGTGGCTCAACCGCAACGATAGACACTCGGACGTTCCACGACCAATGGAGCACCCCATGAATCCCAGCGAACTACTGACCTACGCCGCCCCCAGCTCGGCGCGACACGTCGAGTACACTCGACAGCGGCCGATGGGTATCGGCGACCTGCTGCTGGACAATCGGATCGTATTTCTTGACGGCCCGATCAGCGACAGCAGCGCCAACCTCATCGTGATGAAACTGCTGTTCCTGCAGGCCGAGAATCGCCATCAGGACATCCATCTGTACGTCAATTCCCCCGGCGGCTCGGTGACGGCCACGATGGCGATCTATGACACCATGCAATACATCGAGTGCGACGTGGCGACCTACTGCGTCGGTCTGGCCGCCAGTGGTGCGGCGATCCTGGTGGCCGGCGGTACCCGCGGCAAGCGATACGCACTTCCCCATTCGAAAATGATGATTCACCAGCCCTACGGCGAAGTCGGCGGACAGGTTTCGGACATCGAAATCCAGGCCCGCGACATCATTGAAACCCGTCGGCAACTGAACGAGATCCTCGCAGCACACACCGGTCAGCCGATCGAGGTGATCGAGCGGGATACGGAACGGGACCGGTTCCTTTATCCGCTGCAGGCCAAAGAATACGGCCTGGTCGACGAGGTGCTCATGCCGACCAAGAAGTCCGCGCCCGCAGCGGCCGGTCCGTCGTCCGAATCGTGAACAGAGTCGCAAGGCCGACCGCCGACCGTGGGACTTCCGCCGCACGTCCCCGGTTTGCAGTCCGCCCGAAGCGGCGATCGCATCGACCGAGGATCCCGGGCGACCGTCGGGCATTCCGGCGTGACGCCGGGGCGTCCGTTCGTTCGCACAACGCCAACCAGCCGAGGTGCAGACCATGACCGTTCTGGTTCCTTATGTCATCGAAAAGAGCGGCCGCGAAGAGCGGGCGATGGACATCTTCAGCCGCCTGCTCAAGGACCGCATCATTCTCCTGGGCAGCAGCATCAACGATGAGGTCGCCAACAGCATCGTCGCTCAGCTGCTGTACCTGCAATTCGAGGATTCAGACTCCGACGTGCACCTCTACATCAATTCTCCCGGCGGGTCCATTTCCGCTGGCATGGCCATCTACGACACCATGCAGTACATCAGTTGCGATGTGGCCACCTATTGCATCGGCCAGGCTTCCAGCATGGGTGCCGTCCTGCTGGCCGCCGGCGCGCCCGGCAAGCGGTATGCCCTCCCGAACAGCCGCATCATGATCCACCAGCCCCTGGCCGGAATGCAGGGAACCGCCCGGGAGCTGGAAATCCACGCCAAGGAAGTCCTGCGGATCAAACGACGAATGAACGAAATCCTGCAAAAGCACACCGGCCATTCGCTGGAGAAGCTCGAACAGGACACCGACCGCGACAATTTCATGACCGCCGAAGAGGCACTCGACTATCGCCTGGTGGACAAGATCCTGGAGCGGATCGGCTGATCCGCCAGCCGCCACGGCGTGAAACGGAAGGTGCCGCCATGCGGTTTGCTTGCGCTGGATTTCCGCAAGCGCGCTGCGAAGACACGCAGGGACGCGAGCATGTCTCACACGTTTGGTCATCCAACCGCCGCAAAACGGCTGCACGCAGCCGATCCCTCCCCCGCCTTCCGAAAAATCCCCGACGGGAGGAACCTCGTCCGTCGGTGTGCCCGCCGCTGCCCATGCGATGCTCCCAGCCGGTGCTCCGCGGTCGCCTTTTGCGCATTCGTCGTCCTGGTGTGCGTGGCTGGATGCTTCACCTCACGGGCCGCGCTGGAGACATGCGAATCCCGTTTACGCCGGCAGGAAGACCAGATCGCCGTGCTCGAACGCGAAAAGCGGCGGATCACCTCGGAACTGCAACGTCTCCGACAGATCAACGAGGTCCTTCACGCACGGCTCGCCGGCAAGGATCCGCGTCTGCTGCCCGAACGGCTGGAAGCCCTGTATCGCATCGCAAGCGTGCGGATCCTTCCCCTGTTCAGCGGCATCCGCGACGAAGACGGCCGCCCGGGCGCCGAAACGCTCTACGTCGTGCTCGTTCCGCGGGACGAAGCCGGAAACGTCGTACCCGTGCCCGGTCGTGTGGTCCTGGAGGTCACCACCGCCCCGATGTCCAACCGCTCCTCCGCCGATGATTCCTCATCGACGGCGCCGCCCGTCCTCGGTCGCTTCGAATACTCTTCGCAGCAGGTCCGCTCCGCGTGGGTCTCGCGTCTGTTCGGCAGCGGGTTTCAATTCGTCGAACGATTGCCCAGTCCCCCGCCGGCCGATCTCGTTCGCGTTCACTGCCGCTTCGAAACGGCCGACGGGCGGACGTTCGAAGATCGGCAAACCGTCCGCGTGCATCTCGCCCCCGAGGTGTCGGCACGGTCGACGGCGGCTCCAAGGAATAAACCACACAAGTCGGAAACCGGTCCGCCGGACGTCCGGGAACCGCACACCCCGCCAGGCACTCCGGAGCTTGCCCAACCACCGGCCGACCGCACGATGCACCCGACCCCCGGCCGGGCGGACCCGCTCCGGATTCGGTCGATCAGTCCCACGGCGGAACCACGCCATCCCTCAGAAGACCCGCCGGATCCCGGAATCGTCCGCCTGCATGAACGGCCTCCCGTCGCGGTACCGTCGCACCGCCGCACTGCGCCCGTGGCCGATCCGCAATCGATCCAGCGTCGGCCTCGGCTGATTCCTTCGTCCGGCCAGGCCCCCGTGCGGCGGCGCAGTCCTCACGAATCGCCGAACGCATCGGAAGACTCCCAGAGCACGTCCGACGTCTGGAAAGCCCGCGAAATCCCCGTACTCCGCTGAAAGCCCGGACCGACGGTGCAATCTTGGCACGCTGCGCTTCGGCGTCGGCCACCGCACCGGAAGCTCCGGCGACTGCGACGAATTCGCTGCGTGCTTCGTCCGATCACTCGGACCGGCCGGCCGAATGCCGAACGGGACCCTTCCCCGCGCGCGTTCGCAGCAATTCTTCGAAGTGCTGCAACGTCTCCGCAGCCATCACATCCGCGTTGAATCGCTCACGGACGGCTGTTCGTCCGCGCGCGGCCAGCGCGAGGCGGAAATCCTCATCGTCGGCCAGTCGGTCCCAAGCCGCAACCAGCTCGTCCAGCTCCTCCGGCGGAAACGTCAGGCCTCCGCCGGTGGCATCCACCAGTTCGGGAAACGCCCCGTGCCGCGGTTGCACCACCGGCACACCATTGGCCAGCGACTCGAGCACGTACAGGCCTTTCGGCTCGCGGTACCGGGTCGGAACGCTCAACACGTCAACTCCCTGGAGAAAACGCACCTTCGCGAGCTGGTCGGGCGGGCTGCCCACGTACCGGACGGCGTCGCCGATCCGGCGTCGCGCTGCGCTCAGGACGCGCCGGAAAAACCTTCGGTCGCGCGCTCCCAGGTATCCGGCGATCTCCAGCCGCACGTCTCCGCGCCGTTGATGCCAACGGCAGAACGCGTCGATCACACGATCGACGCCTTTCTCCAGACAGATCCGTGCCAGGTAGCCCACGGTGAACGGCGTCCCGGTGCGCTTCCGTGGTGTGCCGGTGTGCGCAGTGACGTCAATCCCCAGCGTGATCCGCCGAAACCGCTCGACTGGTTCCGACAGATACTCACTCATGAAGTCCCGGTAATAACGGCTGTGCACGAAGAAGCCGTCGCACAGGCGCACGTGACTTCGAATCAGCGCCAGCGCCCGCTCGCGATACGGCTTCGGCAGGGACTCCAGAAAGATGTCGTCCCCCTGCAGCGTGCAGACGATCGGCCCCGCAAAGCGATCTCGCAACGACGGCAGCACGCCGCCCAACAGAACGTTGCTGAAGCAGATCGCATCCGGACGCAATCGATCGCAGAGAAATGCGACCAGCTCGTCGATTTCGCGGCGCTGCGGTCCTCTTGGCCCTTCCAGCAAGGCCACCGTCAGCTCCCCCAGCTTTGCCGCGTCGTTGCTCACGCCGAACACCGTCGCCAGCCGCAGCAACCATCGACTGTCCAACCACCGGACCAGCCGGCGCGGCAGCCGCGACCACCACCGCCAACGGTAGTCCAGATACACGTTCACGCCGCCCAGGAAGACGCGCCGCTCGCTGACGTCTTCTTCGTCCACTCGAATCGGCGTGTAGGTGGGAATCAGTGTCGCGTCCGCTCCCTGTCGGCGCAACGCCCGGACCCACGTGTTATCGTGCATGCAGGAACCGCAGAACATGCCGGCGCCACCCGCGGTGATCAACGCCAGCCGCATCGTTCACGCTCCTTTTTTTTCGGTCACGCCGGCAGCACGGATTCGGCCGCCCCCGCCCTCCAGACCGAACGACCGGTTTCGATCGGCGCCACGCCGTAGCCGGCTCAGCTGGAGCCATGCCCGTCGGAAAGGCGCAGCGTCGTCGCCCTCCTTGGAACGACATACAGATCCACGAAGCGACGCAGCAACCGTTCGGTCTCGGGCGCCTCCCGCAAGCCCGCCGCGAATTCCTCGAACGATCCGCAGCCGGTGCGCTCCAGGTATTCCGGATACGTGGCCAGACGCTCCAACAGGTCCTCGCGACGCAGCTCCGGATGGAATTGAGTGCAGTACACCGGCCGGCCCACCAACCGATAGGCCTGGTTTTCGACACGCTCCGAATACGCCAGCCGTACCGCTCGTTTGGGCAACCGGGCGACGCGATCCTCGTGGCCCATCTGAGCTTGAAATGGACTGCCCAGTGGGCCGAAGACCGGATCCCGCTTGCCCTCTTCGGTCAGGAACACCGGGAAGGTCCCCACCTCGGCACGCTGCGGGTCGTGAACGACTTCGCCCCCCAATGCCCGCGCCACGGCCTGGAAACCCCAGCACGACGCGAACATCGGCACGCCCGTTTCGCACACCGCCCGCAGCACCTCCAGCGTCCGCCACAGCCAAGGGGTCTCCCGGGCCACCGAGTACGCGCCGGCCCCCCCGACCAGCAGACAATCCGCACCGCGACAGATCTGCTCACACGTAACCGGCTCCAGCAGACTGACCACGCGCAACTGCGGCCGCCGAATGCCCAAAGCCCGGCAGAACACACCGACTTCGTGCTCCCGCATCGGATCGTCGCTGTCGCGGATCTGCAACAGCACGAAGCGCAACGAAGAAATCATGCCCGCCACTTTCTCCGCACTCACCGCGTCACAATCCGGGGTCTGCAACAAGACAGTGCGGCGCGGAACTCATTCGACACTGCGTACGTTAGCCGAACGGCGCCGCTCGAGAGAACCCACCGCCCCGCACCAGGCGAACGCCCCCGCGAACACAACCGGTACGAGAACCACAGACCGCGCCGTTCCGCCATTCAAACCCGCAGTGCCGCCGGTCACGTGCCGGCAGCGGCCCCCGATCGGTGCCGCTGCCCCCGCCTCGGCTCAAGACCCGGCGCGACTGGCGGAACAGACCTCTCCCACCGCCCGATGCAATTCGCCCAGCGAAATGGGCTGCGTGAGCACGCGCAGGTTTTCGCTGGAAGGGAGCGTCTTGGACCATTGAGCAAAACGCCGGGGAATCACGGCGACAATCGGTTTGTGCTGCCGATCGGCGACGGCACACGCCCTGCGAATCGCCGGAAAAGCCGCTTCCCCGAAACCTTCGCCCAGGATCACCAGACACGCCGCCGGCTCCGCCTCCAACCGCTGCAACGAACGCTGCAAATCACTGATCACCAGCACGCGATAACCCTGCTCGGTGAAGAACCGCCGCAATACGTCCTGATGACGTCGGCGGTTCTCGGCGAAGATCACCGCCGGCCGCTCGTCTCCGTTGTTCGAAGCCACCGCGACCGGCCCGTCGCTCTTCTGACGCCCCAGCAATTCCAGCTCCGCGCGAAGATCGGCGATCAACTCCGTAGGCGACTGGTACCGCAATCGCGGATCAATCTGCATCAGCCGCTTGACGATCCTGACCGTCGAAGGTGGGACTTCCGGCGCCACCTGCTCCAGCGGTGGGACGTTCACATATCGGCTGATCCGCCGGCGTTCCTCGCGACTGCGCGTCCGCTCGTACGGCGGCTCACCGGCCAACAACTCGTAATAGATGGCTCCCAGGAAAAACAGGTCGCTGCGCGGATCGTTGTTCGGCGCCCCGGTCCCCTCTTCGATGGCCGCGTACTCCAGAGCCCGCTGCGTCGCCTCGTTCTCCTCACCGCGCATGCAGCCGGCCAATCCAAAATCCACGAGCTTCGCGACGCCTTCCGTGCTGATCAGCACGTTGGTCATCTTCAGATCGCGATGCGTCACGCCGCGTGCCAGCGCGTATTCCAACCCCTCTGCAATGTCCAGCGCGTAACGCGTCGCTTCCAGCGGCTCCAGCTTCTTGCGAATCCGGATGAAGTCCCGGAGGTTCCCCCCCTCCACGAATTCCATCGAGAAATAGTGATAATCTCCCTGGCTGCCGACTTCGAAGATCCGCACGATGTTCTTGTGTCGAAACGGCAGGCACAGCTCCGCCTCGCGGTGAAACGCTTCCACGGCTTCCGGATCGCGCGCCCATCGTTGACGGAGCACCTTGACCGCATACATCCCGCCCGTATCAACGTCGGCTGCGCGGAAGACACGAGCGAAACTGCCGGCCGCATTGCGATACAGCAGCTTGTACCGCCCCAGCACCAGCCCGTCCACTTCGCCCTGCCGCAGCCGGTGCACCTGGTAGCTGGTCAACACATGCCTCTGGGCCAGCGCATTGAGCACCGCATCCGGGCTCCGCGCAAGCGTCCCGTCGATCTCCTGCAGGCAGGCCGCCCACTGGTCCGGTGTCACCAGCTTCAGGTCGATCAGTGTTTCTCGAAGGTCGTCCACCGACGTCAATGCCATTCTCGCGCCAATTCGCTCCCGAACCTTCTTCCCCACCGAAGCTCGTACCACGCGTCGGCGGGCGGCCCGCTTTCAATATCGCATCACTCGACCCGCGGGGAACGAGCGCCGACTCCGCCCCGACCTCGTGCGCTCCGCGGCGAATCGCTTCACTCTATCGTCGCTTGGCGCGACGTTCCACTTCGCCAAGCAGAAAGCGGCCGAAATTCTACCAACTTTCACCCCATCCTGGAGATTCCAACCCGTTTTTCCTCCATACTCCTGTTCCCATGTTTCGACATTGATCCAATGATCCGCGGCGGCAGTTTGCGCAAGAGTTGTTGCAGGATTCAACGAACATTGCGCCCGTTCGACCGGCACGTACGGGAAACCGCAGCCCTGCGTCGCGGATCTCAAAACAGCCCGCAAAACCCGTACCATTGGATCGCTCGGACCCACCCGGTCAGACCACACGACGCCCATCGAACCACACGCCGTCGATGCGTAAAACGGGCCAGCGCCGAATCGCACCCCCGTCAACCGACGCCGTCGATGCAGGCGGTTCCTCGACAAAGTACCGTACCAGCCGCGCCGGATGCCCGCGGCGCAGCGCGTGTTCGGGCAACCGCAGCAACCGTGCGGGATTCCGGGATGCCATCTCCCAGACCTCCCCGGCATCGAATCCCGTCATCGCCGCAGTGCGCACGACGCACTGTTCGGTCGTCAGAGCGGATCCAGCCAGCAGTGTCCGCTGCCCGGCGACCACGATCCGTCCGTCCTGGAGCACCTCGCAGTCGCCTGCGGGCGTTCGATATACCCCCGGCGCAACCCCCGCCAATCCGGCCGCGTCGCACGTGAGGATCGTTCGCAATCGCCCCTTCACCGCCACGATGCATCGGACCACGCTGCCCGGCAGATGAAACCCGTCGCCGATCACGCTGGCCCACAACCTCGGCTCGGCCAACTGTTCCCAGATGTAGTTCGGATGCCGCGGCAGGACGGCGTGCGCCCCGTTTCCCAGATGCGTGCTCAATCGCGCACCGGCCTCCACGGCCGCGCGGATGTCCTCCGCGCCGGCAGCCGTATGGCCGATGGCCACCGTGACGCCCCGCCGTGTCGCGTGCCGAATGAGCTCGATCGCGCCCGGCACCTCCGGCGCCAACGTCAGCAAGCGGATCTCCCCCTCGGCGGCCCGCTGCAGTCGCTCGAATTCTTCGATGCTCGCCGGCCGCACGTGTTCGCGGGCGTGCGCTCCGCGCGGACCGTCCTCGGCTGAAATGAACGGCCCCTCCAGATGACACCCTTGTATTGCGGCCCGAACCTCGGGATCACGCTGACAGGCCGATCGAATCACCCGCAACCCGTGCTCGAGAGCCTCGGTCGGCCCCGTCACCAGTGTGGGCAACAGGCGGGTGACGCCGCGACGCAGAAACTGCTGCACGATCTGCCGGACGTCGTCCACCGTCAGCGTCGCCGACGCAAACCACCGTCCGCCATAACCATTGACCTGCAGGTCGAACAGCCCCGGAGCGACCCACGGCCAGCCATCCGGCGACTCCCGGGTGAAGATCGGCTCCACTCGCTCGATCACCGGGCCGGCACACACCACCCGCACCGGCTCTCCGGTCTGGTAGCGGCGCCCCTCGACGATCCCCGTCGCGTCCGAATTCGTCACCGCACAGCTCATTGTGCGTCTTCCAGCGGCCGATCCGGCTCCGTCACCAACCGCCGTACGACCGGGAACCGTGCATCGTCGGCCGTGCGGCACCATTGAAACAGTACGATCTCCGTGGTCGTCGGAACGGCACCGTGCTGCTCCATCTGCCGCAGCGCCACCTCGTGATCCAGACGTCCGCGGCTTCCCACGGCATCCACCACCACATGCACCCGCAGGCCCATCGCCAGCAGTTCCAGAACGGTTTGCAGCACGCACACGTGCGTCTCGATGCCCACCACGACGAGCTGATCCCGCCCGTCATCATCCTGGACTTGCCGCGACAGGCAGGGCACGCAACTGAATGTCTTCTTGCTCGGCAACGCCGCCGAACCCAACAGCCGCCGCAACGGCGCAACCGTCGGCCCCAGCCCCTTCGGATACTGCTCCGTCGCGATCACGGGAACGTCGAATGCGCCAGCGGCTTCCAACACCCGCCGACAGTTCTGCACCACCGTCTGCCAATCGACGATCGTCGGAACCAGCTTTTCCTGCACGTCGACCAACAGCACCCGGGATCGCTCCGGTTGCAGGATCGCCGGATGCACGGCCGCTTCACACCCACCCGCTTTCTGATCCCCGTCCGCGCCGGACATGACCGCTCCGCCGTTACCATTCCTCGCCCAATGCCGCACAGCGCAGCAGGCCGACCGTCCCATTGCGCCCCTGTTCCACCTTCGCGGTACTTCCGTCCCGTCGCGGCGCTCCCGCAGGCATCGAGCCGCCGGGGGAAATCGCGAACAGCGGCCCCGGAACTACTCGTTCGCTTCGCGTGCGGCCCGCTTCAATTCCATCAACTTCTGGTTGTAGAAAGCGATCGTTTCCTTGCGCCGCAGCATCCCCAGCAGCTTGCCGGGATCGTCCTTGTCGACCACCGGCAACTCGTCCAGATTCAATGCCGTAAAACGCTGCATCGCCGTATTGAGGTCGTCGTCCAGGGTAACGCTGACGATGTTGGACGTCATGATGTCACGCGCCACGGCCAGCCGCCAGATCGTCTCGTCGTACAGGTACGCCCGCACGTCGTCGGCCGAAAAGATCCCCACCATCTTGCCGTCCTTGTCGACCACCGGAAAGTAGTGCTGGTGCGTCTCGGCCAGCTTGTGCACGATGTCCTCCAGCGGCATGGACTCGGGTATCAACACCAGCGGACGCCCCGGCTCGAACACGTCCCGCACGTGGTACCCTTCCAGCACATCCACGATGAAGTCACCGCGATGCGCCGGTGAGTCCAACCGCGTGGGTACCTGCTTTTCGTAAAGCTTCGTACGACGACACAGAACGAAGCACAGCGTCGAAGCCAGCATGGTAGGCACCAGCAGGCTGTAGTCCCCGGTCATTTCACGGACCATGATCACCGTGGAAATCGGAGCCCGCGCAATTCCGGCGAAAAAGCCCGCCATGCCCACGATCCCGAACGCCTCGGGCGCCTGCACGACCGACGGCCACCACTGATGCAAAGCCAATCCCACGGCCACTCCGGTGCTTCCGCCGATCACCATCGACGGACCGAACACCCCGCCGGAACCACCCGATCCGATGGTCAGAGAAGTGGTGACGATCTTGCCACAAGCCACCGCCACCAGCAACGGGATGCTCAGCTTGGAGGCTTCGGTCAACACCACCTGCAATGTCCCATACCCGCTGCCCAGTACGGCCAGGGCGTGGGGATTGCGCCCCCCCAGCCAGAACAACCCCAGCGCCACCAGCGCCGTCGCCACACCGCCGATCGCCGGCCGCACGTGCGGCACCACCGGCAGCTTCTTGAACAGGCGATGCGTGCCATAGAACATCCGCACGTACAGCACACCCACCAGCACCAGAATCAACGACAGCAACGCATACGGAATCAGTTCCAGCGGAGAGCGGAACTGGTGCTGAATCGAACTCCCGAACAGAGGAACGTAACGGACCTCCGCCGGCAGCATCTGACTGTAGACACTGTAGGACACCACCGAAGCGGTCGCGGCCGGCACCAGCACATCCGCCTCCACGTCGGCGTCGCTGTAGAGTATCTCGGTGGCGAACAAGGCTCCCGCCAGCGGCGCTCGAAAGATCGCCCCGATCCCGGCGCCCATGCCCGCCGCCAGCATGATCCGCCGGTCCCGCGCCGGCAGCCCCAGCCACGTCGCCAGATTCGACCCGAAACCGGCACCGATCTGCGCGATCGGCCCCTCGCGGCCCCCGGACCCACCCGTCCCGATGGTCACGGCCGAAGCCACCGTCTTCACCAACGGGACCAGCGGTCGGATGATCCCCCGGTTATTGTGAAAGGCGTCGATCGCCGCATCCGTGCCGTGCCCCTCGGCCTCCGGGGCGAGCGTGTAAACGATCACGCCCGAGACCAGGCCACCGCCGCCCACCACCAGAACCAGTCGCCACCAGGAGAAGTTTTCGCCGAAGACCCGTTCCTCACCACCTCCCTCGGTCGGTCCGAGCGACTCGGCGCCGCCCTCCGCTCCAACGACGCTTTCCGGCTCGCGCCTGAACGGCGACGGCTCACCTGCCGCCTCCGGCGGATGGTACCCGCCGAGTTCCCCCAGCACGAAATGTGATACGGCCTGCGTGGCGATCTGAAAGACGATCGCCCCCAATCCGGCCACGACCCCCACGGCACCCGCCAGCAGGATCCACTTCGTCGTGGTCTTGATATCCAGCAGCTTGCCCAATTGCTCGAACAGAGCGATCACCGGCGGGTCCGCCTTTCCGGGAGCCCCCGAACCAAACAGACAA
>RFHO01000375.1 GCA_003696385.1 Planctomycetota bacterium
GCCCAGAAGTATGCCGCCCGCGGCTGAGCCCCGTCCCGCATGGCCGCCCCGCGTTCGCTCTCCAGAATCGGCCGACGGATCGCCGGACCGCGGTTCGCGAGCGCTTTGGAATCCGGAGATCACAGCGCACCGGACGGCGCGTCACCGGCCGCTGTTGCGATGTTCCGGCACCGCGTCCCCGCCGCGGCATGGCACGACGTGCGACCAGTGCCGCCCTGCGTTCATGACCAAGCCCGGAAGGCTGCGGGACACACGAACGCCAGCAGGAAACCTCCCCGATGTACCGCCATTTGTCCCAAGCACCGCAACCACTACATGGGTTCCGAACAGCAGTGACCGTTGCCGCGGTAACGGCACTCACGGTGACCGTACCGCTCGGCGCCGGACAACACGCCGCTCCGGACGGTGCCGCTCACCACGACGCATCGGTCACCGCAGATCGCCCCGGCGACACGGCTACCACCGGCCACCGCCGCGGCCCTCTCGCCGAACCGCGAACACACGCTGTTCCGAGCGCGACGGCACGCACGGCCGTTGCAGCACATTTGGCTTCCAACGCCGATCGACCGGCCTCGGGCGCACGCCTGCGGTGTGCTCGCGTGCTTCGCGGCTGCCGCGCTGCGGTCGTCTGCGAGACGGCCGAGGCGGCCCGAGTCGGCGGTGAGATTCTGCGTGCTGGCGGAACGGCTGTCGATGCAGCGGTTGCGGTGGCACTGGCGCTCTGCGTCACGTATCCACCGGCGGGAAACATCGGCGGCGGCGGGTTCATGATGGTCCTGCCTCCGAATGGCCGGCAGCCGGTATGCATCGATTATCGAGAAACGGCGCCACGACGTGCGACCCGCGAAATGCTGGCCGAACACCGCGGTCGGCTGGGTCGTTTGCTCGTCGGCGTGCCGGGCACACTCCGCGGTCTGCAGGCCGCACATGCGCGCTTCGGACGACTGCCGTGGAAGCGGCTGGTCGCGCCGGCGGTGCGATTGGCGCGCTGCGGCTTCGTCGTCGACCGCTTCCTGGCCGAATCGCTGAACGGCGTCCTGAGCGACGCGGACACTCGAGCTTTTCCGGAATTCCTCAGAGTGTTCGCGCCACCGAACGGGCAACGGTGGCGGCCCGGAGACCGACTGGTACAACCGGACCTGGCACGCACACTCCAGGCAATCGCCGACTGCGGCCCGGACGTCTTCTACTGCGGAACGATCGCCCGGGCGCTGGTTGAGGACATGCGCCGCAACGGCGGCCTGATCCGCTGGAGTGACCTGCGCGGCTATCGAGCCATCATCCGGGATCCGGTTTTCGTGCGGCTGGATGAGTACGTGCTGTGCGCCCCGCCTCCCCCGAGTTCCGGAGGGATCTGTCTGGCCGAGATGCTGCACATGTTGCGGCGATTCCCGATCCGCCGCCGGGGACGTTTTCATCCGGACACCCTGCACTGGATGGTGGAGGTGATGCGGCGGGCCTACGCCGATCGGGCACGTTTCCTGGGCGATCCGGCGTTCGCCCCATATCCGCTGGAGCTGCTCACCGAGCGGTACGCGTACCGCCGCGCTGCGGACATCGATCTCGAGCACGCCACGCCCAGCGAAAACGTGGCGCCCGAGATACCTCTGGCGCCGGAGAGCCCGGACACCACGCACTTTTCCGTCGTCGATGCGGAGGGGATGGTCGTCTCCAACACGTACACGCTCGAAGCCGCGTACGGCTCGCGGGTCGTTGTCCCCGGATTGGGATTTCTGCTGAACAATGAAATGGGCGATTTCAACCCGCGTCCCGGACACACCGACCGCCGCGGCGTTATCGGCACGCCAGCGAACACGATCGCTCCCGGCAAGCGAATGCTCAGCTCCCAAACGCCGACGATCGTGCTCCGCCGCGGCCGCCCCTGGCTGGTGACCGGCAGCCCCGGCGGTCGCACGATCATCAACACCGTCCTGCAGGTGGTATTGAACGTCGCGGTCTTCGAGATGGACCTGCCGGCCGCCCTGCAGGCGCCGCGGATCCATCATCAGTGGTTCCCCGACGAAATCGTCGTCGAAGCCGGCGCGGCGGAACGGCTGCGGGCAGCGCTGGAAGAACTGCGCCGCCGCGGCCATCGCATCCGCATCTCGCGACGGTCCCAAGGCAGCGCACACTCGCTGCTGTGGGATAACGCAACGGAATCCTGGACCGCCGCGGCCGACTCGCGGCGATCCGGCGCGGCGTGCGGCTTGTGAAATCCTTTGGGGCGGCCAATCGGGCGGCCGCGTCTCCCCCGCATGCCCCACCGGCGAACGGCGAAACCACGTGGCCCACGCCGGTGGCCCCCGTGTCGGCCCGAGGCCATTGCAGCGGGCAGACGTCGGTTTGCCCGCCTCACAGCAGCGCAGTCGTCTCCTCGAAGCCATACATCAGGTTGAAATTCTGTACGGCGACTCCGGCGGCGCCCTTGATCAGATTGTCCAAGCACGCCAGCACGACCAGCTTGCCACTGTGCCGGCGAACCGTCACGTCGAAGAAGTTTGTCCCCGCCACGTCCTTCGTCGCCGGCAACGCTTCGGTGACCCGCACGAAAGGCCTTCCGCGGTAGTAC
>RFHO01000376.1 GCA_003696385.1 Planctomycetota bacterium
GACCATTGCTCGCCGCGCAGACTCCCCGTCCGGTGCGCAAAGCCAAACGCGGCGGCGCCCCCGGGAGCACGACGACGGAACGGGGCATTGTTGCACATCACCCCATCCGCCGCCACGCGCGGCGGCCGTCACCGTGGCGGATGAGAAACACCGCCGGGCATCGTCCCGGCCGAAAGTCGAGCGCAACGGCCGCTCGGCCGTCCGGCGTTTCATCGTAGAACATGCGGCGACGGCAACAACGCCTTTGACCGTCACTGACCGCTCGCGGCCTTCCACTGCAGGATCCGCCGCCGATAGCGCCGGTAAAACCTCGTCTGCCGCGATTCGGGAGCGTACGGCACGCCGTCCACCACCGTCAGGAGCACGTGCGACGTCGGCTGGAGAATCGAGCCGTCGGTGACCACCAGGTCCGCCCGCTTGCCGGGAACGATCGAGCCGGTGGTGTCGGCAATGCCCAGGATCTCCGCCGGCGAAAGCGTCACGGCCCGAACGGCCGCCGGTTCGGGCAGGCCGAACGCGACCGCCATCGCCGCCTCGAACGGAGCGTTCCGGCTGTTGGACGCACTGTCGGAACGGATGCAGAAGGCCACACCGGCTTCGTGCAACCGTCCGGGATTCGCATACGGCGCGTCCGATGGGTCGTAGTCCTCGACCGGACGACGCATCACCGGCCCGACGATCACGGGGATCTTCCGCACGCGAAGCGCATCGGCGAGTTTCCAGGCATCCGTCCCCCCGCAGACCACGATGCGCAAACCGTGACGCTCCGCGAAGAGCACGGCCTGTGCGATCTGGTTCCGCCCATCCGCCTCGACGAACACGCGGGCTTCGCCTCGCACGAACGGCCGCATGGCTTCGAAACGCGGATCGCGCACGACGTGTCCGCCACGGCGTTTATCCGCCGAGGGCCTGTCGCCGCTGCCCGCCCCCCGAGAGCCGCCGGCAGCCCCCGTCTCTCCGTCGCCTCTCTCCTCCCGCGTACGGGCGGCGTCGTAGCGGCGGGCCTCGGCGAAGAATTCTTCGAGCTGCTCGATCCGCGATTTGGCTCCCGAACCACGCGGCCAGCGCATCCACAGTCCCTCGACACGGCGGATCGTCATTTCCTCACTGGTCCAACCGTGCGTCTGCATGACCGAAGCGCGACCGCTGATCAGACCGGTCGTCGGACGGGTCAGAAACGTCGTGATCCCTCCTGCGCGGGCAACGGGTATCAGCTCCGAATCGCGGTTGACGCCCGTGGCGGCAACCAGGTCCGGCTGGAACGGACCGCTTTCGTCGTAATCGTGCGTCTCGACGACCTTGCCGATCTCCGTCAGCCCCAGCGTCGTCCCCGCATCGATGATTCCGGGGAAGACGTGCAGCCCGCGAACGTCGACGACGCGTATGCCCCCCGGTACAGGAATCTCGCCGCGCCGGCCGACTGCCTCGATGCGGCCGTCGCGCACGATCACCACCCCGTCGGCAATGTCCGGCTGTTCGACCGGATGGACGGTCGCACCGACGAGGGCAAACGAACGCCCCGCCGCCTGCGCCGCCAGGCGTTCGGAGAGCTGTTCGATACGGTCACGGTTCGGCTCTGCGGGTCGCCACGTGCGCAGACCGGAGGTCCGCTTCTTCATGGCCGCCGTCATTGCCGTGGGATGCTCGAAGCGGTTGAAGTACACCTCGCCCTCGATGACCGTCTTCTCGCAGCGTGCGAAGGCATCCAGCGGATACCCGTTGAAGATCGCCAGATCACCGTCCTTGCCGACCTCCAGCGTTCCGATGCGGTGCAGCAGCCGCAGTTCCCGGGCCGGATTGACGGTGATCGTCCGCAGCGCCGCTTCCAGCGGCATGCATCCGTAGCGGACGGTCTTGGCCGCTTCCTGATACAGGTGGCGAATCAACTCCGCGTCGTCGCTCTTGATGACGGCGTTGACGGCCGCTTCGTGCAGCAACGCCGCGTTGTGGGGAATCGCGTCGTAGGCTTCGACCTTGTACGCCCACCAGTCGGCGAACGTGCTGCAACTGGCACCGTGGGCCGCGATTTCGGGCGCGACCTTGTAACCTTCCAGCACGTGCTGCAGGGACTGCACACGGATGCCCAGCGACTCGGCCGTGCGCAGCAGCATCAGGATTTCGTCCGCCCGGTAGCAGTGGCTGTGAATCCATTTGCGGTGCTCGAGGATGTCCGCCAGTACGTCCAGCCGCAGATCGCGGCGGAACAGCCGCCGCGGATCGCGCCGCGCCGCATCACGCTGCTCACGGTAGCGCTCCGCTTCCGCAAACGCCCGCTGCAGCAGGGCGGCGACACCCAGCCGGGTGTTCGGAAAACGGCTGCGGCGGTACTTCACGTTCTCCCCCAGGGCGAACTTGACACCGTTGGACTGATCGGACATCAGGTGCTCCGCCGCCGTCCGCCCATGCTTGAGCTTCACGACAGCATCCTGTCCGCCGATCGTGTTGGCCGAGCCGTGCAACAGGCGGGCGGTCGTCACGCCGCCGGCGAGTGCCCGGAATTCGGACACGTCCTGTGAATTCACCACATCCGCGATCCGGCACTCGCAGACGATCGACTGCGTCGCCTCGTTGACGCCGCCAGTGATCATGATGTGGCTGTGCGTGTCGATGATGCCGGGCATCACGAACCGGTTACGGGCATCGATCACCGTCACGTCCGGCGGCGGCTTCAGCCCACGCCCGATGGCGACGATCTTCCCATTCCGGATGAGGATCCCCGCGTCGTTCAGTGTGCGGCCCGTCCCCGTCCAGACCGTCCCGGCTCGTACGAAGACGTTGCCGCCGGTATGCGGCCGCGGATGCAGCCGATCCTGTGGCAGTTCGGACGGCTGCGCGGCCGGCGACGTGCCGGAGGTCGCATCGCCCGACGTCGCCCCGCCGGCTCGGGACGCGGCACCGGCACCGTGTTCCGCCCGGCCCGGAGTTCCGGGGCTTTCCAACTGTCGCGACAGCGCAACCGGTCCGGGCGTCTTCGCGGGCGCATTCTGTCGGCCGGGCGCCGGAGCAGATGCGGGCCGCGACGCGGTCCGTTCCGAAGCATCGGGACTGTCGGGCGC
>RFHO01000377.1 GCA_003696385.1 Planctomycetota bacterium
GGAAACGGGTTGCAACGAACCCGCGGGACGCCGATGATTGTCTGTGAGGTCGGTTCGGATCATCGACGCCATCGACGGCCCGGCGATCGGGCTCGGCGTTTGCCCGATGTTTGAGGACGAAAGCGCGGGAGTTCGAATGATCGACTCGATTGCTCGCAACACCGGTCGACGGACGAAGACTCGACCGGCCGTTTTGCGGCCCGAGCGGGACTTTCCGGAGTGTGTGTCGGTGTCGGTCACAGAATGGCCGTGTCAACCGCCTTGGCCGCGAATGACGATGACCACGGCGACGCCGCACCGCTTCCAGTGCGCGACGGCCGGTTTCTTCGAAGTCCACGGCGTGCTTCTGGTGGCCACCGAGGGGACAGCGCCGGGATCGGCTCCGCATTCTCCGCCGTCGGACGATCCGGACTTCGGTCGCACTCCGCCGGTGTCGGAACGGGCAAAGCGCGGCGAGAGGCCGGACCACGCGAAGGCCCACGAAGACGAACCGCGTGTCGAAGGGACGGTGTTCGTCGTGGAAGACGACCAGCCGCTGGCCCGGTCCCTGAAGTGGTGGCTGGAAAAGATCCCCGGCGTTCAGGTGCGGACATTCGGTTCCGCGGAGGAATTTCTGGAGCGGTTCGATCCCACCGAACCAGGTTGCGTGCTGAGCGACGTACGGATGGGCGGGATGGATGGTTTGCAGCTTCAACGAGAGCTGCGCCGTCGCGCGCCGGATGCCGTGATGGTGCTGATGAGCGGCTATGCGGATGTCCCGATGGCCGTGCAGGCCGTCAGCGACGGGGCGTTCGATTTCGTCGAAAAGCCCATCGATCGGCCTGCACTACGACGGATCATCATCGACGCCATCCGCGAAGACGCCCGCCGCCGGCAACAACGGGCGGAAATCGAACACGCCCGCGCGATGCTGAAGCAGTTGAGCCAGCGGGAGCGTCAGGTGCTCGAATTGCTCGTGGCCGGGAAATCGAACCGCGAAGTCGCCGATGAGCTGGCGGTTTCCGAGAAGACCGTCGAATCGCACCGCAGCCGCATCCGCTCCAAGCTGGGAGTCGACTCACTGGCCGAGATGGTCCGTGTCTACGTGCTGGCCACCCGCGAAGAGAATGGCTGAAGCCGTCTGCGGCGGCCCCTCGGCACGAGACCGTTTCCCGTGCGTCGAGTCCCCGCGCCGTGCTCCGCACGACGGCCGTCGTCCGATTCTGTAGCATTCTCCGGCCGCTCGCAGTGCCCGACCGGGCGGCACGTAGCCTGAGCAAGGTGCGCATCGCGTGCCGGTCGTAGCGCATCGCACTCCCGTATCCTTAGAATCCTTTGAAGAACATCGATGGATGAATCACCCGCTCATGCTGGAGCGCCACGACGGGACATCGACTGGGTCGCCGGTGCGGCCCTGACGGGATGTGTCCTGTGCTGGGGTTCCACGCCCGTGATGCTGCGGCGTCTGGCGGAGGCGGTGGACGCCTGGGTGGCCAATGGGATCCGGTATCCGTTTGCCGGGATCCTGTACTGGCCGGTGCTGGTCTGGGCGGCTCGCCGCGGGCTGCTGACGGCCGCCACCTTCCGCGCGTGTATCGTTCCGGCGTCGCTGGCGCTGGCGGGACAGATTCTGTGGGGAATGTGCCCGTACTACCTCTCGGCCAGCGCCATCGGCTTTTACGTGCGGATGTCGCTGGTGTGGTCGGTCCTGTTCGCGATGTGGCTGTTCCGGGACGAACGCCGTCTGTTGCGTCGCGGGACGTTTCACGCGGGCGTGCTGGCGTCGGTCGTCGGCTTCACCGGGTTGTCCTGGCTGCGAGGATCTCTGGACGCCGAGGTGACCGCGGCGGGCGTACTGCTGATCACGATCTGCAGCATGTTCTTCGGCGGTTATGCGGTGAGCGTGCGACGATACCTCCGCGATGTCCACCCGATCGTGGCTTTTGCCGTGGTGTGCCAATTCGTATCCGCCGGCACGCTGCTGCTGATGTGGCCGTTGGGCGATCTGTCGGTCTTGCCTCGACTCACGCCTCTCGAGTGGGGCCTGATGCTGGGTTCGTCGCTGCTGGGCATCGGACTGGGACACATCTTTCTGTACACCGGCGTACGGCGCGTGGGAGCGTCGATCTCCAGCGGCGTGCAAACCGCCGGACCATTCGTCACGGTCGTGCTGGCGATGGTGTTCCTGGGCGAAAAAATGTCGCCCGGTGAATGGCTTTCCGGACTGCTGATGATCGCCGGTGCCTCCCTGCTGTTCATGGCACAACGAGAGCTTCACGAGCCTGCGGACCAGACACACCGATCGGCGGCCCATCGCCACGGAGCCGGCGGCGCCGTCGTGCCCGACACGGCCCCCGGCGGCCCCTCCCACGCCGCGCAGCACGTGTTCACGACCGAATCGCCGTCCGGGTCGGTGACCGCTACGGTCGCCGAAGCCGATGTGTCGTGAGTAGATCGACACGGCGAAGGGGTGCACCGCCGAGCAGGCGTTTCCGGCATGCTGCAGACCGTCACGCCGACAGACGCGGCCGCGTCGACGGGGAGCCACACCGGCTGCCACACCACGGCGGCAATCTCCGGCTCGGCATTCGAGCGACGACAGGGCCGAACGTCGGCGACGGCTCGTCGTCCGGATTGCGAGGCGACGTTTTACATCGACCGCGAATCCGTCAAAATGGTGAGGTTCGGATCAACGGATGTTGGTCC
>RFHO01000378.1 GCA_003696385.1 Planctomycetota bacterium
GCGTTGGTACTCCGCCAGAGCCTCCTTCCAGCCGTCCCCTGGCAGGCGAACCATGCGGCCGTCGACCTGTCGCCCCCCACCGTCCGAAGTAGTAAATTCGCCCCCGGATCTTCTTGGCCCAGTAGCCCAAGGGGTGTGCGTAGAGAGGGAAATCCGCGTAGGGCTTCGGCGGCCGGCTTGAAGCTTCACCCCGCTGTCGGCGTCGAGTAGACTTGTCCGCGTTCATCGAGAGACTCCCGGGTTGGCTCGGCATCGTCAGGAACGCTGGCGGGCCGGATGGCGGCGACGGAAATGAATACCGCGGCACACACGCTGGATGTTCGCAGTCACAACGTGGACGCCCCAAACAGCCTACCCGTAGTAGTTTTGGGAGTAAATCCGAATTTGGCCGACAATGCAGATAATCTGCAAGTCGTTTCCCGTAGGATAGTTGCCCTCGTAGCTCAGCAGGATAGAGCATCGGTTTCCTAAACCGAAGGTCGCAGGTTCGAATCCTGCCGGGGGTACTTGTGGTTTGGTCTGCGCGGTGGTGCATCGCGAGCGTTTCGGTGCCGCGCCGTCGAAGGTATGCCGTAGACGATCGAGCTCTGTGGCGCGGAGTGCTCGCGACGGGAAGGGCGAGCGGTCGACCCGGGGTTTAAGGGTAGACGTGGTGATTGCGGGGGCGGGCGGAGCCGACAGGGCCGCGCGTGCGGTGGCGGCTGTGGGCAGGACGATGCCGTACCGGAAGCGGACGACGATTTCAGTCATCAAACGATGCGGGCTGCTCAGTCACCATCCATGCTGAGCAGTCCGAGCTGGCAGCGGCTGACGATTTCGGTCATGAACAGATGCGCCAGGCGGGAGGCGAGTGACCCGCGTGGCGAGCCCGGAAAGGAACGGTTCAGATCGCGTCGGTCCGGGAGGTAGCGTGACTGTTCGACGAACCCGAAGACGTTGACGATCGGTACTGCGATCAGGCACCCGTGAAAATTGGCGGCGCTGATGCGGTCCAGAACCTGCCGGATGATTTCCACACCGTTCAGTTCATCGCCGTGGACGGCGGCGCTGAGCCAGATCGTCGGCCCGGGACGCTTGCCATTGACGACCTCGACCGGCAGGGAGAGCCACGTTTCGGTGACCAGCCGGGCGACGGGGATTTCCAGGCGTCGGCGTTCACCGGGGGCGATGTCGTGTTCGGCGATGGTGATCCGTGGCATGGGTGACCCTGCGGCGTCGGGTGCGCCATGCGTGGTTCGGGACAGCGAACCGGGCGTGTTCAGCCTTTGCCACGATCGCGCGTGCGTCCGGAGCGTGCGTTTTTCTCGATGAATTCGATGATCTTTTCGGCGACGTCGATGCCGGTGGCTTTCTCGATGCCTTCCAGGCCGGGGGACGAGTTGACTTCCATGACCAGGGGGCCGCGACTGGAGCGGAGGATATCGATGCCGGCCACGTTCAATCCCATCGTGCGGGCGGCGCGGACGGCCGTTCGCCGTTCCTGTGGCGTGATGCGGGTCTTTTCCGCACGTCCGCCGCGATGCAGGTTGGAGCGGAACTCGCCCGGTGGTGCCTGGCGGGTCATCGCGGCGACGACACGGTTGCCGATGACGAAGCATCGTACGTCGCTGCCTGCGGCTTCTTTGACGAATTCCTGGACGAGGAAGTGCGCATCGAGGCTGGAAAATGCCTCGATCAGGGCTTCAGCCGCTTTGCGTGTCTCCGCCAGGATGACGCCTTTGCCCTGAGTCCCCTGGATGAGCTTGATGACCACCGGAGGGCCGCCGGCGATCTTCAGCAGTCCCTCGGTGTCGTGCGTCGAATGCGCAAAGCCCGTGGTGGGCAGCCCGATGCCGTCGCGAGATCAACCGTAGGGCCCGGACTTTGTCCCGGGAGCGTGCGATGGCTTGGGATTCGTTGGCCGGAAACACGTCCATCATTTCCACCTGCCGGAAGACGGCGGTTCCGTAGAAGGCGTACGTTGCTCCGATGTGGGGACCACCGTGTCCACCTGCAAGTGTTCCCCGTTGTCGATCACCTGGGGCTTCCCGGTGGCGATGTTCATGTAGCAGCGGAGGTAGTCCACGATCAGCGCTTCGTGGCCGCGTGCGACGGCGGCTTCATGCAGTCGGCGGGTCGAGTACCGCGTGCGATCGCGGGAGAGGATGGCGATTCTCATCAGTGTCGATCATTCCGTCCGAGTTTTCGGTGCCGTGTTCGGGCCATACACCGCATGTGATCCGTTGCGGGCAGCGTTGCCGGGACTGCGGGAGCGGGCCGGCGGCCGCGCGAACGGCGAGCTCTAGCATCCCCCGATCCTTCCATCAAGTGCCACGCGGACGGATCGTTTGTCAACTGCCTGCGCACTGGCCATCATGCCGACGCAGTCGGGGCGGAAAAGCCCGCCTCACAGATCTCCATGTGCGAATGTTGGCAGGTTCGTCGCGGCTCCACGGAGACCTGTGACGCGCCTGTGGGCTTTCTCGCCGAGGTGGCCTGCGCGGTTTCGAGGATGCGGTCGAAGGAGGCGGTGGCATGCACGATGTCTTGAGTCGCAACGTCTATGTCTTCAAAGAGCACGTCGGGATGTTCAAGGCGGCGAACAACTATGACGTCTTCGATCCGCAAACGGGGGAGCTGATATTGGAATGTCGCGAGGACGAACTCGGCTTCCTCACCAAGGCGCTGAGATTCACCAAGTTCAAGCGGATGACGCCGTTCGACGTCCAGATCCGGACTCCGAGTGGCGAGCCGGTCGTCCGGGTCTGCCGGGATTTCAGTTACATCTGGTCCGTCGTGGACGTACTCGACGAGAACGACGAGCCATTGGGGACGTTCCGCCAGCGGTTGATCTGGATTGGAGGGACGGCGTTCAAGGTACTGGATGCCCGCGGTGCGCATCTGTGCGACCTGAAAGGCAGCTTCGCTGCGTGGAACTTCCGCTTCGTGCGCGACGGGATCGAGTTTGCCCGGGTGACGAAGAAATGGGCCGGGCTGGGCAAGGAACTGTTCACCAGTGCGGACACCTATGCGCTGGAAATCTCCGAGGACGTGCCGCCGGACAGTCCGCTGCGTCGGTTGATTCTCGGCGCGGTGATATGCGTGGACATGGTGCTGAAGGAATGA
>RFHO01000379.1 GCA_003696385.1 Planctomycetota bacterium
CGTGCTGTCGATGCACTGTTCAGCCAACGAGGGTCCGCGGGGCGATGTGTCGCTGTTCTTCGGGCTTTCCGGCACTGGCAAGACCACGCTGTCGGCCGATCCGCACCGCAGGCTGATCGGCGACGACGAACACTGCTGGACGGACGAGGGCATCTTCAATATCGAGGGCGGCTGCTACGCGAAATGCCTGAACCTCTCCGAGGAAAGCGAACCGCTGATCTGGCAGGCGATCCGCTTCGGTACCGTGCTGGAGAACGTCGTCTTCGACCCGCAACTGCGTGTGGTCGACTACAGCAATGCGTCCGTGACGCAGAACACTCGTGCCAGCTACCCGATCGAATACATCCCGCACGCGAAGATTCCCTGTATCGGCGGGCATCCGTCGAACATCTTTTTCCTCACCTGCGATGCGTTCGGCGTGTTGCCGCCGGTGAGCCGCCTGACACCGGAACAGACGATGTATCACTTCATCAGCGGCTACACGGCCAAGGTCGCCGGGACGGAAGTGGGCGTGACCGAGCCGCGAGCGGAATTCTCGGCCTGCTTCGGCGCGCCGTTTCTGGTCTGGCACCCCACGAAATACGCCGAACTGCTCGCTGAGAAAATGCGCCGTCATTCCGCCAACGCGTGGTTGGTCAACACCGGCTGGATCGGCGGGCCTTACGGGGTCGGCAAACGGATTCCGCTGCAGTACACGCGGGCGATCATCGACGCCATTCATGAGGGGCGGTTGGCCGACGTGCAGACACGTGACGACAACATCTTCGGACTGCGGATCCCCGTCGCCGTGCCCGACGTGCCCGAAGAAGTCCTCGATCCGCGGCGAACGTGGCCGGACGAAGACTCGTACGATCGCGCTGCGTGGGAGCTGGCCAACCGGTTCCGAGAAAACTTCCGCACCTACGAAGACGCGGCATCGGACGCAATTCTCGACGCCGGACCGCGGCCGCAGAAGACCTGGCGGAACGTGTCCTGACGCTCCCAACGGAGCGCGATCCGGCCGGCCGCAGTGTTCACGAATCGCTCAGACGCCCGCGGCCATCGGCAGAGCCGTGGCCAGCACCAGCGTCACGGCCATGCTGACGGCGCCCAGGACCACCAGCAGCACGGACCACGTCTTGAGGGCCTCCACTTCCGTCAGCCCGCCCATCTTGGCGAAGATCCAGAAGCCGCTGTCGTTCATCCACGACCCGATCAACGAACCGGATCCGATGGCCGTCGCCAGGTACACCGGATGGTACGGCAGGTTCTGTCCCTGGACGATGCCGGCCAGCATGCTGGACGCGATGATCATCGCTGCCGTGCTGGACCCCTGAGCCATTTTCAGCAGAACGGCGATCCCGAAGCCGATCCACAGCAGTCCCATGCCGACCGCAGCGTCGTTGGATTGTCCGAACAGATCCTGAATGGCCGCACCTACCTGTGCCACTTTCAGCATCTGGCCGAATGACGCACCCGCCGCGGTGATCAAAATGATCACGCCGCCGCTCATCAGCGATATCTCGACGGACTTCGCCATTTCGCTGAGCGTCGGCCGCCGTTGGGCGTAGTACATCCACAGCGCGATCACCGTCGAGATCAACAGCGCCAGATTTGCATTGCCCAGCACCGCCGTGACCTGCGCAACGCGTGACCAGCGCCCCCGCACCAGCCCGCGCTCCCAGTCGGCCTCCGCGCGTTGGGCCGCCGCCTTTTCCGTGAGCTGGTCCTCCTGCTGCATCAGCCGTTGGGCGTAATCGGCCAGTTCCGGCTGCGCCAGCGTCTTGCAGGTCGTGTGCGCTGCGATCAGCAACACCGGCAGCACGACCGGAGCCAGGGAAAGCGCCAGCGACGGCAACCGCTCGTCCGACAGCGGCTGGGCTTCCTCGCCGTCGGTGGCCCGCATGGGAATGTCGTATCGCCGATCGGCCCATTGGGCGTACGCGATCCCCGCGATCGCCGCCGGCAAGGCCACCAGTGCCCCGATGCCGATCATCACGCCCAGGTCGATGTTCAACGTGGCAGCCATCGTCAGCGGTCCGGGCGTGGGTGGCACGAGCGTGTGCGTGATCGCGCCGCCCGCCGCGATGGCCAGGATGCACTTCAAATAGCCGGTCCCGGTGCGGCGATAGAACGACCGTGCCAACGGAACGAGCAGATAGAAGACCGTGTCGAAGAATACGGGCACCGCGAGCACGTAGCCGCTGCCCATCAGCGCCCACGGGGAACGTTTTTCGCCCAGCAGATTCAGGAATCCGCGAACCACACGGTCGGCCGCGCCGCTGTCCATCATGCACTTGCCGATCACCGCGGCCAGGGCGATCACGATTCCGATCTTGCCGGCGTTTTCGCCGAACGCCTCCGCCACGCGGCTGATTTTCACCGCCATCGGCCCGGGCGCCAGCAGGCTCACCACCATGGCCGCCGTGATCAGCGCGATGAACGCATTGACGCGGAGCCTGATGATCAGCCCGAGCACGGTTGCTATGCCGATGACCAGAATCAGCAGCGGCGGAAGCGTCATGCGAAGGGCTCCTGATGCAACGGTGACGGGACCGGCCGAGGGACGTTCGGCAGCGCAGCGGCCGCTGCTCCCGGCGGGCAGCGACACAAGCGGCCGCATTGTGGCACCGCATGCCGATGCGCCTCAACCAATCGCCGACAACGCACGGGTCGCGTCCAGCGTCAACGCTCGCTCGTCACAGGACACGGCCGCCGAGCGCAGCCTTCGGCACCCCCGTGCGCAAAAAAGAAGCAGCGGCGCGCTCGATGCGTGCCGCCGCCCGGTTTCGTACCGTACAGGCCGCCCCTATCGCCCACGGCCCCCGTCGGCCGCGCCTTCGGACCTGCTCAATCAGTCAGTTCGATCGTGAACTCGTTCGGACCGCCGGCCTTGACCTCGAAGGTCAACCCGCTGGTCTTGGGGTTGGCATACTTGGTCGGAATGGGTGGCTTTTCCTCCTGCGCCTTCTCTGGAGGGGCCCCGTAGGCTTCCGGACTTTCGGGATTTTCAGCGGCCGCGGATTCGGGGCCGGTGTAAGTGACCGTGACGATGTGTTCTCCCACGATCGCTCCGTCACCAAGCTCGAAGGTGGTCAGAGTGAATTTGCCGTTCTCGTCCGTTTTGCCGGTCGCCGACGCGCCACCGGATTTCGGAGTGAACATCACGGTGGCGTTCGCGACGGGTTTCCCGTTGTAGGTCACGGTTCCGCTGACGGGAGCGGTGTCGGGGCGACTGGGACCACCGCAGCCGACCATGCCGGCCAGTATCGCCGTCGCGCAGAGCCGAAGCAGCGAATGAACGACGGTTTGCCCGCGCCTGGTAGCGTTTTCGTTCCTCATGTCGCAGCTCCTCGATGGAAAAAGGGCGTGGCGGCCCACGCGGAGCACCACGCCCGTTGGCCCGTAGTTGCAGTCGCCATACGGGACGACGCCGCAGACGACGCGTTAGCTCAGAACTGGCTGATCGTTTCGCCGCGATCGATCGTACCCAGGCCACGGTAGATGCCCAGGTCGATGTTCTCGCTGATGAACCGCGTCGAACCGTCGGCCAGTGCGAAGTGCGCGCCACCCTCGTGCCGGCTCATGAACGAATAGTTGTTCGGCCAGTCGCCGGCACACTTCTGCAGGTCGATTTTCTTCACGCCGGTGTTGCCGGCCGAGCACTGCGGCGGGGCGTTCAACGGAATGGCGGTCGTCGCCGTCGAGCCGTTGTACCACCACCACCAGGTGTGTGTGCACCACTCGGGAACGGCTTCACCGATCGCGAACGTGTTGGACGTGCCGTCTGTGATGTCGCGGATCCGTGTGGAGTACCCCCAGTTGTTTCCACGGAAGAACATGCCGTTGCCGCGGTCCAGTCCATGGCCCCAATTGTGGTTCCAGCGGTCCGAGCCGCTGATCGGATCATTGGCCGAGCCTCCGCGGGCGCGGACCTGCCATGTTCCCCATGCCCAGTTGGCGCCCGCGCAGCCCTTGTAGTTGTTCACGCCGTGGCGACCGCCGAAATTGGCCCGGCCGCCCATCGTGCCCTGATGCGTGTCGCTGGGGCAGATGAAAACCGGGATCGGCGTGTCGGCGATCGTACGATTGTTCGGGGTCTGGCCGGCGGAGATTCGCGGATCGTTGCGGATGCCATAGTTGAAGTCGATCTGGTCGAACAGCGGTCCCTGGTCGACGTATGGCAGGATCTGCACCAGCCAGCTCGTCGATTTCCCATCGCGTGGATCGTTGCCGCTCCAGATGCCATAGTTGATCGGAAACTGGCCGTACGCATCGTGATAATTGGCCAGAGCCAGTCCGAGCTGCTTGAGGTTGTTCTTGCATTGTGTGCGGCGTGCGGCTTCGCGGGCCTGTTGCACCGCGGGCAGCAGCAGCGCGATCAGGATGGCGATGATCGCGATCACCACCAGCAGCTCGATGAGAGTGAACGCCCGACGGCGCCAGCGAAACGGTCGACGGTTTCTCATGGTTTCTACCTCCCAAACCAAGTAGAACGATGACGGCACACTTGCCCCAGCGGCGCGCGTGCAGCATGAGCGTGTATCGACCGGCAACGAACCAGGAGTCTATCGAGACAAGGGTCGGCAAGGGCCGCCGCGACATTTCGCCACCGACGGCCGGCCGCAAACATCCCGATCAAAGCGCCGTGGGTCGTCGAATTCGGTCTCCCGGTGATGATCGGACCGTTGTGAATCCCGAACGTCGGGATCGTATTCGAGTGCGCCCTGTGAGTACTGATTGTCGCGACGCTTGTGGAATCGAGTGTCGACTTGAGAGCATAACAGCAAATTGAAACCCTGAGGTGCTTCTGGATAATACCCGCTCGTTTTGCATGATGCAAACAGCCGCGACCGTACGGACAAAGTGCGGGAACCGGGCGGCACCAGCGGCCCGACGGAACGGGTTTGCCGGGTACTCGAGTAAGGATGGAGGGAGGGCCGAAGAATGAGCGAGGCGGAAGAGTCGATACGGTCGCCCGGGTGCAATTCGCGTGCCGCGGAACTGCTTGCCCGCAGCGCCGCGCGGTTCGCGGAGCTGGGAATCGGGACGGCCACGCTGTCGAACGGCGCACGCGTTTTGGATTTCGGCGTGCATTCCCGCGGGAGCGTGCAGGCCGGCGTGCTGTTGGCCAAAGTCTGCCTGGCCGGGATGGCGGACGTTGCGCTCGAAACCGGAACCCTTGGAGAGCGGCGCTGGCCCGCCGTCCGCGTCGCGACGGACGCTCCGCTCATGGCCTGCTTGCTCAACCAGTACGCTGGTTGGAAAATCGACTCGGATGGTTTCTTTGCGATGGGTTCCGGGCCGATGCGGCTGCTGGCACGTCGGGAGCCGCTGTTCGATCAATTGGGAGTGGCGGCGAGTTCGGAAGAGGTGGCCGTCGGCGTACTGGAGACGGCGACGCTGCCGGACGCGAAGGTTTGTGCGTTCATCGCGCGAGCCTGCGGCGTGCCGACGGACCGGTTGACGTTGTGCGTCGCCCGAACGGCGTCAATTGCCGGTGGGCTGCAGATCGCGGCCCGGTCGGTCGAAACCGCGCTGCACAAATTGCTGGAGCTGGGGTTTCCGGTGCAGCGTATCCTCAGCGGCTGGGGAACGGCTCCGTTGCCGCCGGTGGCCGCGGACGATTTGAGCGCGATGGGAAAGACGAACGACGCGATTCTGTACGGGGGTGAGGTGGTTTTGTTCGTGGATCTGCCCGACGATGCCTGGCTGCGGCGGCACGGTGCGCAGATACCGTCGTGCGCTTCGGCGTCGTTCGGGAAGTCGTTTCTGGACGTCTTCGAGGCGGCCGGCCGCGACTTCTATGCCATGGATCCGTTGCTGTTCAGCCCGGCGGTCGTGACGATCAACAACCTGAAGACCGGAACCGTGTGTTCCTGGGGAGTGCGCCGGGACGATCTCGTGTGGCAGAGTTTCACCCGGTAGCGGTCGCTCGGCCCGTGCCGGAGGACATTGCGACCCGCGCTGCACGGCACACCGGAGCAACCGGCGACAGACGGCCGGGGTCTGACGGAGAACGGGACGCCGAGAAAGGACCGGCCGCAATACGACACACAGACTCGTTCCTTCGAGGACGGAGCAAGGAGCCGCTTGGATGATTTGCGTGAGCATCGGACGCACGCGTCACAAGATGATGATTCTGGAACATCGCGCTTTGGCGGAGCGCGGAGCGCGACTGGTCGAGCTGCGGTTGGACTGGTTGTCGCGGCTGCCCGATCTGGGCCGCTTGTTGAAGGATCGGCCGACCCCCGTGGTGGTGACGATCCGGCGTCCGTCCGACCGAGGGCGTTGGCGGGGCAGCGAAGAGCAGAGGCAGATGCTGCTGCGACAGGCCATCGTCGATGGCGCGGAATACGTGGACCTGGAAGGGGACGTGGCGCCGAAGATTCCGCGTTACGGCAATACGAAACGCATCGTCAGCTTTCACGACTTCGACGAAACACCGGACCGGATCGAAGAGATCTACGCGGAATTGTGCGAGCTGGATGCCGACATCGTGAAAGTGGTCACGATGGCCAACGCACCGGCCGACGCGGTGCGGATGCTGCAGATCGTGGCCGACGCGCGGAAACCGACGATTGCCTTCGCGATGGGCGATCTGGGGACGTTCAGCCGGATCTTGTGCGGCAAATATGGGGCACCGTTCACCTATGCCACGTTCAGCGCCGACCGCGAGCTGGCCCCCGGGCAACTGTCATTCGACGAAATGAAGAACGTGTACCGGTATGACAGCATCGGACCGCAGACCAAGGTGTTCGGGCTGCTGGGTGACCCGGTCGCCCACAGCCTGAGCCCCCTGATCCACAACGCTTCGTTCGCCGCCGTCGGTTTCGATGCCGTTTACGTGCCGTTCCGCGTGCCGACACATCTGCTTCAGGAAACGCTGAAGGAATTCGAGTGGCTGGACGTCCGTGGCTACAGCGTGACGATCCCTCACAAGGAGGCCGTGCTTCAGTACGCGGACGTATGCACGGAAGCCGTGCGGGAAATCGGCGCCGCAAACACACTGGTCAAGCAACCCGACGGACGCTGGTTCGCTCACAACACCGATGCCGAGGCGGCCATCGAGAGCATTCTTCTGGGATTGGGCGAGGACGCTCCGCCGGACGGCAGCCTGCACGGCAAACACGTGCTGTTGCTGGGGGCCGGCGGTGTGGCGCGGGCCATCGGCTGGGCCGTTGTGAATCGGGGCGCGAAAGTCACGATTGCCAGTCGCACTCCGAAACGGGCGGCCAAGCTCGCCGAACAGCTCGGCTGCACCTATGTCACTTGGGAAAACCGCGGCTCGGTGACGGCCGACATCCTGGTCAACGGCACTCCGGTGGGCATGCATCCCAACGTCGATGAGTCGCCGTACGAGGCCCACTGGCTGCGAGAGGGCATGCTGGTGTTCGACACGGTGTACAATCCGGAGAGGACGTTGTTGTTGAAGTACGCCCGCGAACGCGACTGCCGGACCGTCAGCGGGATCGAAATGTTCGTCCGCCAGGCGGCGCGGCAATTCGAGCTGTTCACGAATCAGTCGCCGCCGACCGAGCTGATGCGGCAGAAAATCCGCCAGGCCATCTCGCCGGTCGTCATCAAGGACGCGTGAGTGGCTTCCGCCCGCCGTCCGTTGGCTTGCCGCAGGACCTCCGGCGTCGACGCACCCGAAGCGAGGACGACCATGACTCGGGACCGCGAGTACCAGTTCGGCGAACCCCCCCAGCCGCCCCTGGGCGCGGGCGACGTGATCGTCAGCCCGGACACCCTCCGTCCGCAGCGGTTGCCGCCCGGACAGGTGCGAACGCGCAAGTGGCCCGTGTTGCACGCCTCGACCGTGCCGCGGATCGATCTGAAATCATGGCGACTGGAGGTCGGCGGTCTGGTGACGCGGCCGCTGTCGTTCACATGGGAGGACTTTCAGCGATTGCCCCGGGTGAAGGTGTTCGCCGACTTCCATTGCGTGACCCGCTGGTCGCGCCTGGGCAACCTGTGGGAAGGCGTGGCGGCGGAAGAAATCATCCGCCGCGCAGGAGTGCTCCCGGAAGCCCGTTTCGTGATCGCGACCGGCTACGACTTCGGCTGGACGACGAATCTGCCACTGGCCGACTTCGCGCAGCCGGACGTGCTGATCGCCGATCGACACGACGGCGAGCCGCTGTCGGCCGATCACGGAGGGCCCGTTCGTCTGGTCGTCCCGCGTCTGTATGCGTGGAAGAGCGCAAAGTGGCTGCACCGGATCGAATTCGTCGCCGAGGACTGTCCCGGTTACTGGGAGCGGTGCGGCTACCACAATCACGGCGACCCGTGGAAGGAAGAACGCTTCGGCGATCAATGGTAAGCGTCTCGGTCGTCATCCCGACGCTGAATGAAGCAGCCCGTTTGCCCGTCGCCGTATCCAGCGCGCGGGCGGCCGGATGTGTCGAAGTCCTCGTCGCCGACGGTGGCAGCACCGACGCAACGGCGTCACTGGCAAAAACGCTGGCATGCCGACTGATCGAAACCCCGCGAGGACGTGGCATCCAGCAGAACGCGGCGGCACGATTGGCCGCCGGAGAGGTTTTGCTGTTTCTGCACGCCGATTGCCGTCTGCCGCGAGAAGCGCTGCAGCAGATCGACGAAGCCGTGCACCGGTTCGGCGCGACGGCAGGAGCGTTTCGCCAGAGCATCGACGCGCCGGGGCACCTCTATCGTGCACTGGAAACCGGAAACGCATTGCGCGTGCGGTTGTTCGGCTTGGCATACGGGGATCAGGCGATCTTCGTCCGCAGAGACCTTTTCGAGGCCGTGGGGGGGTTTCCGGAGTGGCCGTTGATGGAGGACGTCGGCCTGATGCAGCGGCTCCGCCGTGCGCGCGTGCGTCCGGTTCTGCTCGACGGGCCGGTGGTCGTCAGCGCGCGGCGGTGGCAGCGTTGTGGCGTCGTGCGGCAAACGCTGCGGAACTGGTCGTTGCTGGCGGCGTATTTCTGCGGCGTCTCCCCGCGCACACTGGCCCGGTTCTACGACGGCCCGGGCGTGGTGCGACCGTCGGCCGTCGAGCGTTGATTGCTCCCCCTGCCAAGAAGGCCGACGGCGCGGGCAGGCCGGGGACCGATTCGTGCCGTCGAGCGAATCTGCAAAATCGCCCGAACTCGGCCGAAAAAGCCTCAAGAAACGGTGTTGACCCACTTCTGGCGATGCACTACAAGTCCGCCCGTCGCAACGAGGCGACCCCGCCAACACGAGCCACGGATGGCTTGAGTTGCCCCTCCTTGTGACGCTCCGTCACACCCATTCGCCTCTGTCACAGTCTCAGGAACGAAGGTATGCACAGAAAACGACTGCGATCATGGTGCGCGCTGACGGCGCTGGTCGCCGGACTGTCGCCCGCACTGGCGAAGGCTCAGTGGGGCCCGCCGGCCTTCGGATGCTCCTGCACTCCCGCGGTGGCGACGCCGCACATCTGCCCACAACCGGTCGCTCCGGTCGTTTGCTACCGCCCCAAGGTCACAACCCAGTGGCAACCCGTCGAACAGACCGTGCGGCGGCCGGTCGTGCGGACGGAATACGTAGAGCGGGAAGTCACGGTGATGGAGCCGGTCCAGGAAACGAAGATCGTCAAGGTACCGCAGATCACCTATCAGACCATCACCGAATGCAAGACGGTGCAGCGGACGGTCGGATACTGGCGTACGTGCTTCCAGCCCGTGCCGAAGCCCTCGCCGTGCCAGTACGACAGCCGACCGGGCCTGATCGGATTCCTCAACCGAACCAGTGTGGCGATTCGAAACGCCCTGACGCCGCCGGTGATCGCGCGACCCGAATACGTCGCTCAGCCCATCGTGCAGACCATTCCGGTGACGCGTCAGGTGGCGGTCCAGACCATGCAGGACGTGGTCGTTCACGAAACGAAGTACCGCGCCGTGAAGCGGCGGGAGAAAGTGGCCGTGCCGAAGGTGGAATGGCGCGAAGAAAAAGTCATCGCCTACAAGCCGGTGACGGTCGTGCAGCAGGTTCCCGTCGGTACCACCACCGCTTTCGGCTTCTGGCCCTACAGCTACACCGCACCCGCTCCGCAAACCGTTCTGGCTCCGGCCACCGATCCCATCAGCCAGGCTCCGGCCCGCCGGGAATCGCGCTCGCGGTCCGCCGACGCCGCCGAAAAAGTACATCGCAGCGCCGGGGACGGTGCGGCCGCGACGGACACCAATGTCCCGGCTCGGCGGTCGTCGTTTCGCGCCACCGCGAACCATGAAACGGCTCACCAGGGGCTGATCGGCTGGCGGGTCCGAACTTCGCGGCACGGCGTGTCATCCGATCCGGACGTGCAACTGGCGGCCGGGCCGGGAAAGGGGCGTCACCGCGGAACGGAAGACACGTCGCGCCAGCCGCTGCGGCGCTGGCGACCGGTTGCAGCCGGGAACGGCCCCCGCCTCGTCGGGTCGGCTTTGCAGCTCGCCTCCAACACGCGTTGAGCCCTTCGGTCCGCCGGCTTCCCCGGCCGGTGTGCCCTGGAACCGAGTCCCGAGTTTCAAGGAGTCACTCCCACCGGTCTCCGCCTCGACGGTGCAGTTGCCGTTTGCAGTACCGGCGCCGACTCGCAGACGGGTACTTCACCGTCCGGACGACCACCGTTTCCCTTCTTGCGTCTCGTGAGTGAAAGCTTCCCCTTTCCTCTCCTTCCTCGCGGCACCGGCTTCCGTCCGGTGCCCTTTTTTGTGCGCCGGCCGTACACGCCGCGCTTGCCGCAAGAGCGCGATGCGCAGCGGCCGCGCCTCGGCCCGGTCACGTCGATTCGTGCGCTTCGTGACGGAAAACGTTGTATCGAGTGTATTCCAGGTGCCTGTACAACTCGCATTCCCGCACGAGCTTGGCGTGGGCTCCGATCGCTTCGACCCGGCCGTGGTACAGCAGAACGATGCGGTCGACGCGTTTGAGCGTCGACAGGCGTTGCGGCAGAAACAACACCGTCCGGCCCTTCATCAACCGCTGATACGTGTCGTCCAGCAGGGATTTGGTTTCGGCGTCCAGCTCGGCCTGCGGCTCTTCGACGATCAATACCGCCGGGTCCCGCAGGATCGCCCGCGCCAATCCCAGGCGAAACGCCTGTCCCGGATCGAGCTGCTCACCGTGTTCCCCGAGTATCGTCTCATAGCCTTGCGGCAACTGCGTAATGAACTTGTGCGCATGAGCCGCTTTGGCCGCTTCCATGATTTCCTGGAGCGTAAACTTTTCGGCCCCCGCCGCGATGTTTTCCCGAACGGACCCGGTGAAGAACGGATCGTTGCCGCCGACGAAGATGACTTCCGCACGCAGCGACTCCAGCGTGGCCCAAGCGATATCCTGCCCGTCGACCAGGATCCGCCCATCGGTCGGCTCGATGAAACGGGGGATCAGGAACGCCACGGCCCGCGCTTCCAGCGGCTCCAGGGACAGAAAAGCGGCCGATTGACGCGCCGGCAACGTGAAGTCCACGCCGGCCAGTAACCGCCGCCCGCGTTCGGTGACGTAGTGGACCTTCTCGAACCGCAGCTCCTTTGAAAGCGGTTCGAGAAACTTGGCACCAACGGCCTGGGCCACCGGCGGCACGCGGTCCAGGAACTCGAAAATGTGCCGTGCCGAACGAGCCGCCTGCCGACGCAAAAATTGCAGATCCCACAATTCTCGAAGCGGAACCCTCGAGAAGGTGAACGCGGCGATCATCACCAGCGCTCCGGAGAGGCGAAACGGCTGGACACCGCGAACGTCGACCAGCACCTTCATGCCCATCAGGATGAACACGATCACCAGACACAGCGCCGCCAGCAGATTCACCACCCATTCCGACCAGCTCTCCATCTGTTCCAGTTGCATCTGCTGCCGGTGCAACCGCTCCAGATGATGCTGGAAGCGCTTGTGCTCGTAGGCTTCCATTTCGAACGCGCGGACCAGCCGCGTTTTGCGGAGACTTTCCGCCAACAGCCGCAGTTGCGCGGCAATGCGCGCCTGCACCCGCTGTCTCTGCATGTCGGCCCGGGCCCGCTGGCGTCGGATCAGATACCACAGGGCCGCCAGCGGAATGGCACATTGCAGCGCCAGCAGCCAGTTCAGGGAAAGCGCCACGCACGCCATCGCCAGCAACGTCAATGGGTGACGTGCCAACGCGTCCACCCAGTGCTCGACACCCTCTCGGACCTGTTCGACTTCCTCGTGAAACAGCCGCAGAGTCAATTCATCGGTCTGGTGTTCCAGATCGGCCGGGCCGACCCGCAAGGCCTGTCGGTGGATTTCCCGGCGAAGCCACGCCGCAATGTCCAGCGACTCCAACATTGCCAGGCGCCGCACGTGAATGTTGATCCACGCATAGAACAGCCCCAGCACCACACCGGTGAGGACCAGGGTGGTCAGAGCGGCCACGTTGGAGGTCAATACCGGCATGCGGCGGGCCAACGCCGCCAGCGTCGGCGCCCACCAATGGTCCCGCCAGTGCCAGATCGAAGGCCGGATGCCCTGATCCGTCTGAAACAACTCCCCCCGGACCGATGCAGGCGCCTCACCGCGCACCAGCAGGGAGTATTCGACCACGTTTTCCGGCGTCTTCAGATCCAGCATGCCCTGGTGGTCGAGCAGGTCGATCAGCAGAAACACGTCGACGAATACGAACACCAGCAACAGTGCGTTGAAAAACGACCAGATCAGTGCCGCACGGCTGTAGCCGCGCAACAGTGCACGCACAGGAAAGACGCGCTCGAAGGAATCGGAGAATCGGATGGCCACGACCACCGGCCTTCTTCAAGGATGGGTACCAGCGCCTCCACAACGATTCGACGATCCCAATGGCTCCGCCACAGACGGCTCGCCAAACTGCAGGCGACCGTGCCGAGCGCAGTGGCCGCATCGACCCTTCGTTCCGGCACACCGCCGTTCGCCGGCCGAAGGTGCGGGGCGACCAGTTCGCAAACGGTTCAACCGACCGAGCGGCTCAGACGCCGTCCGTACTGCCGCTCGTAATAGCTGCGATATTCACCGGAACGGACGCGCTCGACCCAGTCCGCGTGCTCGCGGTACCAGGTGATCGTGTCCCGCAGGCCGTCTTCGAATCGGATCGTCGGCTCCCAGCCCAGTTCGCGCTTCGCCTTCGACGCGTCGATGGCGTACCGCCAGTCGTGTCCCGGACGGTCTTCCACGAAGCGGATCAGCGATTCGGGCTTGCCCAGCAGCGCCAGCAATCTGCGGGTCAGGTCGATGTTCCGCAGTTCGCAGTCGCCGCCGAAGTTGTACACCTCCCCGGGGCGGCCGCGGCGCAGCGCCGCGTCGATTCCACGGCAATGATCGGTGACGTGAATCCAGTCCCGGACGTTCTCGCCGCGGCCGTACACCGGCAGCGGCTCGTCCGCAAGGGCGTTGGCGATGAACAGCGGAATCAGCTTTTCAGGAAACTGCCGCGGGCCGTAGTTGTTCGAGCAGCGGGTGATGATCGCGGGAAAACCGAACGTTTGAAAATAGCTGCGCACGAGCAGGTCCGCCGCAGCCTTCGAAGCCGCATACGGGCTGTTGGGGGCCAACGGCGTCTGTTCGGTGAAGCGGCCGGTCGGGCCGAGACTGCCGTAGACTTCGTCGGTGGAAATCTGCACGAACCGCTGCACGCCCGCTTCGCGGCACGCGTCCATCAATGCGGTCACGCCCTGGACGTTGGTCCGGACGAAAGGCCCGGAATCCAGGATACTGCGGTCCACATGGCTCTCGGCGGCGAAATTCACCACGGCTTCGACGGCGTGCTCACGGAGCAGCTCGACGACCGCCGCCCGATCGCAGATGTCGCCGTGGACGAAATGGTAACGCCGGTCGTCCTCCACCTCCGCCAGATTCTCCGGATTGCCGGCGTAGGTCAGCTTGTCCAGATTCACGATCCGCTGCTGCGGATAGTGCTCGAGCTGGTACAGGATGAAGTTCGATCCTATGAAGCCGCATCCGCCGGTCACCAGCAGGCTGCGCATGGTTCTGTCCTCGGCTGAGCGATCCGTTTGCGGGCGGACGGTACGTCGCCCGGCGCGGCGGCCGTTTTCCGCGCAGGGAACACGTCAACACCGTGCTGAATTGTGCCATGCCCCGAGCCGATCGGCCAACGCGGGCCGCGGTGCGCTTCGAAGATACCGCCACCGCGCCGAATTCTTCTATCGACCGGCAAATCCGCGGAACTTTTATCGATCGTACCGGTTGACGGGCGGAAGAAGGATCGGCGCGAGCTTTCGGAGCGCCTGGCCGGTACCGCGCCGCGGCGATTCGTCCGCCAATCCCCGGTCCGAGGGCCGCACACGTCTGCGCTACACATTCCGCCGTGCGGGGTCGGTTCGGACGCCAGCCTTTCCAACGGGCGCCCGGCAATATCCGGACACGGCAGGGGCCGCCGCCGCGGGTCAATTCGTTTCGGCAGATGGGGGCGTCTGCGCACGTCCGTCGTCGGAGTCGTCCGCGTGGGGATGGCCTGCGTCTTCGGCTTCTGACGAAGCTTGCTGTTCACTCCGAAAAGTCCGGTCGCCGTTTCCGGACGAC
>RFHO01000380.1 GCA_003696385.1 Planctomycetota bacterium
GCCGTGCCGTGGACGGATGCGGCGGACCGAGTGCCATCGGTGTGACCGGATCGCATTCGCCGATCAACGGTGACAGGCTGTCGTCCGGCGGCTGGGGCGCGTGGGCGCTCGGCGCTGCTTGGCATTTCGTCGGAATGGCCGGGCGTGCGGGCCTGGAGCGTTGCAATGTGGTGCCGTGCCGGTCAGAATGTCGGCTTCCCGCCAGCCTGAGTCTTCTGCATCGAACCACCCGGCGCGTGCCGGTGCCCGGATGACGGGTGGCTTGCCGGCCGCCTCCACTTTCGACGCGGCTCGTGTTCCGACCAATTTTGCACCGGCGGTGTCTTCGCGAGCTGCCCTCCGGCGAGTCGACGTTTTGGGCAAAGACGCGTTCATTCACTCAGGAGAGAAAGGAACCGCAGCCATGTCTCTGTCTCGTGACGTGCTGGAGCGTCAGCTCGAAGAAGCCCAGCGGGCACTCGACGAGCGTACGGCCGTTCTCGACAAACGCGGTGTCGATGCCAAACATCGGCGTCGCGATCCGAAGTGGCGTCAGTTCTACGCTCGGTACAAGCAGCTCCGGCACCGACTGGCCGTCGTCGATCGGATTCAACAGCAAGGGGCGGGTGCCGGCCAGGAATCCGAGAGCAAGTAAGCGCGGAGGCCGTGCCGTTTGTGCTCTGAACGTCGGCTCGGAGCGTCGCCACGGTGAGTGCGCGGTGTTCGTGACGTCGGCGGTTCGAAAGTCACCGCGGATTTTCCGTCTGGATGCTCCACGCGCGGCCATCGATGGTGCAGTTTTCGGCCATGGTGTTTCGGGCGCGGTGGCCGTCTTCGGATGTTTCCGGTGTGCACCGCGGTGACTGTGGCCTGCGCGTGATGCAATGACGCCGGACGTGACGAACTGCTTTCGGTGGTCGACGTCCCGGGCGGAGGCGATCGTCATTCGACGTAGGCGAATTCGCTGAGGTTGAACAGCAGGCGGCAGAGATTGGGCATGCCGTTGCGGACGGTGAAGTCGGTGAGGACGGTCAGTTCTTGCCAGGCGGGCCCGCGACCGGTGGTCAGTTCGAAGCCCCGGGCCACTCGCAGCGCGGCAGTGCGGCGGTCGGCGGTCATCGTTTCGATGCGGCGGCGCAGCTCGGGAGCCAACAGGACCGGTTCGGCGTCCGCGTTCAGCCGCTGCGCGAAGTACTCGGCCATCAGCAGGTTGAATCGGTTGTTCAGCAGTGTCAGCGCCTGCAATGCCGTCAGCGTCTCGTTCCGCTTGGGCGTGCTTTGCGATGAATCCGCGCAGTCCAGCACCGTCATGTAGGGGTCCGGCTGCGAGCGAACGACGAACCGATAGATCGTGCGGCGGTGCGACTTCGGGTCGCGGGGGTCGAACTTGTGGTATTCGTAATGCGGTGAGTGTTCGGGTTTCTCCAGGACGAACAGGAAGTACCCCGGGCCGCCCATCGCGAGATTCAGTCGTCCGCTGACGGCGAGCATTGCGTCGCGGATTTCTTCGGCCTCCAGTCGCCGCCGATTGGCACGCCACAGCAGTCGGTTGTCGGCATCCCGGCGGGCGGCTTCCGGATCGTGTTGCACAGCCTGGCGAAAGGTGGCGCTGGTCAGGATCAGCCGGTGCAGGTGTTTGAGCGACTGGGTGTCGCGCAGTTCGCACGCGAGCCAGTCCAGCAGTTCCGGGTGCGTCGGGCGACCGCCCATGTGGCCGAAGTCGTTCGGAGTGTCGACCAGCCCACGTCCGAAGTGGTACTGCCAGACGCGGTTGGCGATGCTCCGCCAGGTGAGCGGATTGCGGCGGTCGATGATCCAGCGGGCCAGGGCGGCCCGGCGGTCCCCTTCGGAATGCTCCGGCGGCAGATCGAATGCGGCCGGCACGCCGGGAATCAGTGCCAGTGCGCCGGGACGCGCGGGTTCCAGCCTTTCGCGGAGGTTGCCGCGACGGAGCACGAACACGGGGCGCGGACGGCCTTCGGTCGGACGGAAGTTGCCCCGCGGTCGGAAGTGTGTCGCGGCGGCGTAGACCAGACGTCCCGCCGGCAGACGCTTCAGCGCGCGATCGATTTCCGCCAGTCGATTCTCCAGAGCCTGTTCGCGCCGGCGGCGCCGGGGAGTGAGGGCCTGTCGTTCGATCGCGTCCAACTCGCGGCGCACGGCGAGCAGTTCGCGGGCCGCCGCTTCGTCGGCCGGTCGGGGCCAGATGCCGTCGGTCAGGTTGGCCTTGGCCCAGCGGACGGGAGCTTCGATCGAATCGAGCGCCGTGACCGGCTTGCCGCGGGCCACGTTTGCGCCCCGGTCATCGAGCAGTTCGACTTCGGCCAGTGCAAAGATGAAGTCGTTCTTCCGCGGCGCCAGTCGGGTGGCGGTGATGCGGACAAAGCGGGCCGCGACGTCCGACAGCACGAACCGTTGGGGAACGAGGCCCGGGTTCGCAGTGTCAGAGCCGGTTCGGTCGACGAGCGTGCGGAACGCTGCCGGCTTTCCATCCGGCAGGGCACCGGCGACGTCGATGCGATAGCGGACGGGAAAACCGAACCCGGCGCCGATCCCGTTGAACTCGTCGTGACACGGATGCAGGACGATCGCCGAAAGGCGAACGGTCCGTTGCAGGTCGATCTGCACCCATTTCACGCGGTCGGCGGTGCGTTCGATGCCGCTGTGATAGCCGTATTCGGGCCGTTTCGAGGCCGGTTCCGCGCGGGGAAGCAGCCGAACCAGTCGGTCTTTCAGTTCGGCCCGCCGCGGGCCGGCCGCCTGTTCGATTTCCTCTGCCAGTCGCGATCGTTCTGCCAGCAGCCGTTGCTGTTCTTCCAGCAGTTTGCGTCGCTGCTGTTCGACGGCCGGGTCGACGTCATAGGGACGGTCCGCGCGATCGACCGCCGCGAAGACCGCCTGCAGGCCGTAGTATTCGCGCTGGGTGATGGGGTCGAACTTGTGATCGTGACAGCGGGCGCACTGGACCGTCAGGCTGCAGAACGTGTTGAAGACGTTGCAGACCATGTCGTCCCGATCGAGATGTCGAGCGACCATGCCGTCGAATTTCGATTCGGGGACTTCGACATGGCCGATGAAATCCCACGGGCCGGCAGCGATGAAGCCCAGGCCGAGAATGCCGTCGGGCTCACCCGGATACAGCACGTCGCCCGCGATCTGCTCCTGCACGAACCGGGCATAGGGTTTGTCTTCGTTCAGGGAGCGGATCACGTAGTCGCGATACGGCCAAGCGTTCGGACGCAGTTTGTCCTTGTCGTAGCCGCAGGTGTCCGCGTACTTGACGACGTCCAGCCAGTGGCGGCCCCAGCGTTCGCCGTAGTGCGGCGATGCGAGCAGGCGGTCCACCAACCGTTCGTAGGCCAGAGGGTGTTGGTCCGACAGGAAATCGCGGATCTCCTCCGGTGTCGGCGGCAGCCCGAGCAGGTCGAAATACAGCCGCCGGACCAGTGTCCGCCGATCGGCCGGAGGGGATTGCGGCAGGTCGTGTTCGATCAGCCGGCGGACGACGAAACGATCAATGGGGTTGCGGACGCGGTCCCGGCGTCCGACTGCGTCGAGCTGCGGGATCCGCGGACGCGTCAGCGGTCGTAGCGACCACCAGTCGCGAGCCAGTTCCTGCTTCGAACGCAGTTGCCGGCCTTCGGGCCATGGTGCGCCGGCGGCGATCCACCGCCGGACCGCCGCCACTTCGCGGGCCGAAAGCGGTGTTCCCGTCTTGGGCATTGCCGGACGCTTTCCGGGCTCGGCTCGCACGGCCTCCAGCAGGACGGACGCATCGGGATCCTCGGGATCCACGTACCCCGATTCGCGCAGGTCCTTCGGTGTTCGCAGCGACAGGTCGCCCTTGCGATCGACGTCGTTGTGACAGCTCACGCAGTGTCGTTCGAAAATCGCGGCCACCGTCGCGAACACGTCGTCGGACCGCCGGGGCTCGGCTGCCGACGCGGGGCCGAGCACGATCGTGCAGAGCATCAACCCGAACAGGGCGGCGCCAAAAGGAACTCTGGTGGTTCGCACGTTCATCGTGTCCTCCCGGGAAGCGACGTCGTGGCGCGCCGAACACGGGGCGGGCGCGTCGCGAAACCGTTCCGTCGTAGCCGGTGCCGCACGGCCGCTCCGCACCGTTCGCGGATGCGACGGCGGACGCGCAACGCCGTTGCGGCGGGGCCGGCGCCACACCATCCACTTTAGCCGGAATCACGGGACGCGGACAAACGGCATTGAGGCGCAGGGCGGCAGGCGACCCGCCGCACGGGCATCAATAGCGGGCGATGTCGGCGGAGCGGGCCAGTTGCAGTTCGGACGCCCACTGCTGGGCCCGATCGACCATCATCTTCAGTTCGGAGGCCAGCGCGATCAACTGGAAACCCTGAGCGATCCGCTGCCGCACCTGTTCCGGTGTCTGCACGTGGATGCCGACGGGCGTGCCCACACGGCGTCCGACGTCGACCACCTGCTGCAGTGCGGCTTCGAATTCCTCCGGAGTGGGGTCGGCCCCCTCGGGGGTTCGCATCTGGAAGCTCAGGTCGTTCGGGCCGACGAAGATCGCATCGACACCCGGCAGGCTGTAGATGGCTTCGGCGTTTTCGATGCCCCGCGGCGATTCGGTCTGCAGCACCACCAGAATGGCGTCATTGGCGCGGGCGAAGTATTCGCCGGGAGAGACTCCGAAATTCAGCGCATGTGCGGTGCCCCCGATGGAGCGATTCCCCACCGGCGGGTACTTCGCTGCGGCGATGGCGGCCCGGGCCTGTTCGACGGTGTCCACCATGGGCACCACGATCCCCATCGCCCCCGCGTCGAGAACGCGTTTGATATAGTCATGATCTCCCCGCGGGACGCGGGCCAGCGGGACGCATCCGGCTTCGGCGATCAAGGCGAACTGGATCGCCGCCTGGCTCCAATCGATCGGCGAATGTTCCAAGTCGACGGTGAGCCACGGAAAACCGACTCGGGCCATCAATCGCGTGGCCAGCGGATCGCCGAGCGACAGCCACGTTCCGACCTGCGGCTTGCCGGCCCGCAGGGCTTCCTTGACGGGGTTGCGCATCGGAGGGGCTCCAAGGGGGCTCGTGCGGTGAGCGGCACGACGTCGCGCCGCGGCCTCGGCGGAATGTGAACGAATGAAGTCGGTCCCGGGAACACGGGCACTCGGCGACCTGGCGACGGTGCCAGCAGCGTAGCCGTCGCTCCCGGTCGTCGCAACCGACGGTTCCTCGTCGGGGGCAACACGCGTCGTCGAGGACGTCACGCGGGACGCTCGCGGCAATGGCCATTCGGGCAGCGGCGTGTTGCTCTTTCGAATGTCTGTCGGGCGGGCCGCCGCAGCAACGCAGCGGTGGCGATCGTCGGCGACGAATAATGCGGAATTCCAAGGTCGGTGTCTTGCCGCGAATTCTGCCGGAGTCGCTTCGCAAGTCCCGTCTGGTGGGATGGTTACGTTCAATCGGGGATCGAGGTCACATAGTGCGGAAACGCTCGTTCGATTGACTTGACGCATGTCGGACCCTCGCTAAAATTCGGCTCGCCACGACGGGGTGGAATACCTCGTCGATGGCAAGGGGACACGGCGATGCACAGCCGTGATTCGGGGCCGTAGCTCAATTGGTTAGAGTACCGGACTGTCGATCCGGGGGTTGCGGGTTCAAGTCCCGTCGGCCTCGCTCCCCACCACCCCGAACCCCGTCGGCTGCCCCCCTTGGCCGGCGGGGTCCTCTTTTGCGCTCTGCGGCCTTCTTTCCCGTCTGGGGTCTGGTTGCTGGCTCGGCTTTTGGGCCTGTCGGTTGCGATTCGATGTGATCGACCCGTTCCGCGGCGCGAGCGCCGACCGTCCCCGAGCACACGCCTTCCCCTGTCGCGGAGGGCGCTGGCGGCCGTGTCGGACCGCGTCCGGCCATGGGAAGTTGCGGTACACCCGTCGCCGTGGACCGATGGCGAGCCTCTTTCCGCCTTTATGGCGCATCCGCACCGGTGGCGAGCGAGACTGCGGCGAAGTACCTTGCACGCAGCGCGAAGGTCGCCCGCGTCGGACGTGAATGTGCTGGTCGAGGTTTGTCCGGAGTGGTGCGGTCCGTGGGCGATTTCGACGGAGTGGTGAGAGCGAGGGGCCGCGGTGTGTCTTGCGGCTGGTGGAGGCGGTGGGCTTCGGCGAGCGAGACCGGGGAGGCGGGATGAGGCGGCTGGTGGTGGTCGCGATCCTGGCGGCGGCGCTGGTGCTGTTGCTGGCCTGGCAACAGTGGCGGCCGGAACCGCTGGTCGTGTCCGGGATGGTGGAAATCGCCGACGTGCGGTTGGGCTCGCGGGTCGGCGGACGAGTCGCCGCCGTGCGAGTCGACGAAGGCGACCGCGTGGCGAAGGGGGATGTCCTGGTCGAACTGGAGCCGTACGACCTGCGGGCGCGTCTGGCCGAGGCCGAAAAAACGCTGGCGGCGGCCGAATGGCGGCTCCAGAAGTTGTCGGTCGGCTTTCGGCCCGAAGAGATCGCACAGGCCGAAGCGGCCCGCGACGAAGCGGCCGCGTTTCTCCAGCAGTTGCGCAACGGCCCGCGGAAGCGGGAAATCGAAGCGGCGCGCGCCCAGGTCGAACTGGCTCGGGCCGAGCTGGAGAACGCCAAACGCGTCTACCAGCGGATCGAAGCGTTGTTTGCGCAGAAAGCCGCCGACCAGAACGCCCTCGACGAAGCGACCACGCGGCTGGAGGTCGCCCAGGCGACGCTCGAGGACCGCGAAGCC
>RFHO01000381.1 GCA_003696385.1 Planctomycetota bacterium
GAACAGGACCGCGACGAACGCGACGATCGCGACGAGCACGACGACCGAGCAAGAAGCGGCCACGACCAGTTCGGCGCACGCAGTACAACTGCGCCGCACGGACCGAACGCCGCGGTCCTGCCGGCCGCGGGCGGCTATGACCTTGCCCCGCAGGTCACCACCGCCCTGGGCCCGCAGCGACGACCGCCGGCCGCTGTGGATGGAGAATCCGCCGTGCGCGTCCCGCCGGCCGGCGCACCCAGTGGCCGTTATGGAGACATCGATCCGCAGGGTTACCGGTGGAAGGTGCTGAAGTGGAGAATCGTCCCATGATCGCGATTCCCGACCGGTACGCGACGATCGGCGTCGACCGATCCGGTGACCGCATTCCGGGGCGGCGGAGCGGCTTCACGCTCGTCGAACTGATGCTGGTCGTAGCCGTCTTGGCGCTGATGGCTTCCGTGGTGATTCCGGCCGCCGCGCCCGATCGGTATTCCGCCTTGGCCGCCTCGGCCAATTCCCTGGCGGCCGACCTGCGCCTGGCCCGCAGCTACGCCATCAACTACGCCACCGAATACGCGGTCGAATTCGACCTCCAACGCCAGCGCTACACGGTACTGCACGTCGGCGACGGGGATGCTCCCGTGCCGCAAAACCCATTGCTGCCCAGCGGCGGCGAAACCACGACCTATATTGTCGATGTAGGACGCAACCAACGCGCTCTGACCGGCGGGTTCACGCCCCGCATCGTCTCGGTGAGTACCGCACAGCGCGGCGCCGCCGTCACGCGCGTGGTGTTCCACAAAACCGGAACGACCGCACCGGAACTGATCGAAGACACGTTGATCACGCTGGCCGCCGGTGCCGAGGGCGCCCCTCGGCGCATCGTGCGTATCTCGTGGCTCACCGGCCACGTGGTCATCGAGTGAGTCGCGACCAGTGGACCGCGGCCGCAGTCGGACGGTGGCGAAGCTCCCTTCCCGAGCGGCCCGGCCCCGACAACGGGAAGACCCGATGTTCATCCGCCGCAACCCGCTTCCGCCGATCGCGGTCTGTTGGGACCAGGACGGTCTGATGCTGGCCCAGCTCGACCCTTACGCGGTCCGCGACCAGGCCGGCCCCGTGCCGCCGGACAACGGGCAATGCGCGCCGCGCCGGCTGAGAGCCCTGGCCCGCCGCCCCCTGCCGAACACTCGCCAGGACGACGTCAACACCACGGAAATGGCGCAGGCCGTTCGCGCGCTGGTGGAACAACACGTCCCGGGAGCGTGCCGCGCGCTGCTTTGCCTTGGGCCCACCGAGCTGTTCGTCTACACGGTGCGGATGCCGGTGATGCCCGCCGAAGAACTCGGCCAGGCGGTGCGGTGGGAAGCCCGCGAGCGGCTCCCGTATCCGCTGGAAGAGGCGGAACTGCGTCACGTCCCCACCACGACAGTCCGGGTCGACGGAGAGATCCGACAGGAAACGATCGTCCTGGCCTGCCATCACGATGTGCTGGCCCGTTCCATCCGAATCGCAGAACGCGCCGGACTGGAACCGGTCGCCGTCGACGTCCAGGCATCCGCGGTGCTCCGCTGCGTTCCGCCCGCCCCGTGCACCGACAGTGTGCTGGACGATGGCGGTGAAGCCGCGGCGCAGGGTTCTTCCGCCGGCATCGACCGCCCGCCCCTGAACATCGTGGTCCATGTCGGGCCGAGCTGCTCGACGGTCGCCGCCGGCGCGCAGGGGCGGCTCGCGTTCCTGAAATACGTCCGCGTGGGTGCCGAAGACATCGATACGGCGGTCGCGCGGGCCGTCGAACTGTCGCCGGCCGACGCCCGTCGCATCCGCCTGAGCGTGATGCAACAGGCGACGCCCGACCTGGGCAACGAAGTCCATCGCTCCATCCTCGACGCGGTGAACACACGGCTGGAGGCACTGGCCGCGGAAATCCAGCTGTGCCTGCAACACCTGAAGGTCACCTATCGCGGGCATCCGTGGCCGACGCTCTGGCTCAGCGGCCACGAAGCCACCCACTGGACGGCTCACTTCCTCAGCCTCCGCTTGGGCGTGCCGGTCACGTTGCTCGATCCGTTCGAGGCCGTCGCCCCGCCCGCCGGCGCGGCCGTCGACGCCGTTCCCGTGCGCGGGGTCTGGACCGCCGTCTGCGGCCTGGCCCTGCACCCACTGGCCGACCCGGCTCCGGCCACGTCCCGAGCACGCGAGCCACGTTCCGCGCCCCTGCTGCAGGAGACGCGATGACACGACACACGGTACGACCCGCCCGCGCCGTCGAATCCAGCGGTGATGGAACGATGACGACTCCCGACACGACCACCGGTTTTGTGGACTTCCTCCCGGACAGCTACCGCCGCCGGCAGGCACAGCGACAGCGGCGGAAGCTGCGCCGTTGGGCGGTCGCCGTGGCGCTTTCGCTGATGTTCGCCGGAGGGCTGGAGCGTCAGCGGACGATCCACAGCCTGCAGGCTCAACAGCGTCTGCTCCGCCAGCAGTACGAAATGACCTCCCGGAGGCTGCCCGACGCGGCCCAATTGCGACGCACACTCAAGCGGCTCGAAGCTCAGGCGAACCTGTTGAACTACCTCCGCCTGCGCGTCCCGCCCACCCGGCTGCTGGCGTGCGTCACCAATACGTTGCCGAAGTATGTCAGTCTGGCGGAACTGCACGTCGAATACGAAGCGGCCCCGCGAGCGGCTGCGGCGCGAAACGACCGCAGCGACCGGACCGCCGCCCCGGTCGCCGCAAAGTCGTCCCGACCGGGGATGTCCGCAGCCGCACACGCCGCGCACAGCAAGGAGACGGTCGTGTTGCCCAGCGAGTCGGACATTCGGCGGCTGCTGGAAGACGCCGAACGTTACCGCACCGTGGTCGTCGCCACCGGAATGGCCGTCGATGACCTGGCCGTCTCGCAATACCTCGCCAACCTGAAACGGACCGGCCTGTTCGACGACGTGCGGCTCGTCTTCACCACCGAACAGATCGTCTTCGATCAGCCACGACGGGCCTTCGAAATGCGACTGACGCTCAAACGGGCCGCCCGGCTGGTCACCCCGTCTGACACGCACCGAACACCCGGTCAGACGGCGGGCATCAGCGAACCGGCGGCCGCCGGCACGCGGGCCGTGTTCCGCGAAGCCCGCCCGGTCGGAAGGCGCGCGATCCCGCGGGAGTCCTGACCATCATGCCCACCGAAATCACACGCAGCACGCTGAATCCGCAGAGCGAATGGAAACAGTGCGCGGCCACCGCCGCGTTGCTGGCACTGCTGGTCGCCGTCTTCGTGTTCGGCGTGTACCGGCCGCAACGGATCCGGCTTGAACGCGTCCGCAGCGAACTCCGCGACGCACGCGAATCCGTCCGACAACTCCCGCAGAAACTCGCCGTCGTCACGCGACTGCAAAAAAACGTCGAGGAAAACGAGCGCTTCCTGCAACAGACCGTTTCGCTGATGCCCGACGACGCCGATGTGTATCGCGTCGTGCAGGACGTTTCCCGACTCGCCCAACAGTTCGACCTGACCGTCAGCCGCCTGGAACCGATGCGGCCCGTCGAGTACGCCACCTTTCGCATGCTGCCGTTCCGCATGCGGTTCGCGGGCCCGTTCCGCTCGGTCGTCGCCTTCCTCAACGGGCTGGAGCAACGCGACCGGCTGTTCACCATCGGCGAACTGGAAATCACCCGCCAGACGCGCGCACTCGAAGCCCCCGTGGAAGTACAGGTCGACTTTACCGCCTATGCGCGTCGGGTCGATCCTGACGAAAGCATCGACGGCGCTGATTCTGCAAAGATTTCCGCCAGCGCAACCCGGTCCGTTGCCGATAACGGGGATGAGTAGGCCGGCCGCGCCGCCGGTGCCGCGCTGCGCACTGCACGGCCTACGCTTGAAGGACTTTACGCCACTGGAACCGCATCGCCGCCCCGAGGTGGATCGTTGCCCCTCCGAGGTGACATGCCCTTGCCCGATGCGGACGGCATCCCACAGCGGACACCCGCGATGCTCCCCAACCTGATACGACGACTGCAACGGGAAATCCGGCAGCAGCCGCGCAAAGCGGCCGTGCTGGCCGTCCTGCTGCTGCTCGCCGTGTGGCGCATCGCAGCGGCCTGCGCCCCCCTGCTGGATTCGCCGACCACTGCCGCGGCCGTCGTCCCGCCGCGCGCATCCACGACCGAACGCCCCGATCCCCCCGAAACGATCGAATCGGGCAAGCGTGTCGAACGGCTGATCAACTGGAAGCTGGCCGGAGCCGCCCTGCAGACGCACCCCCTGCTGCAGTCCGCCGGCCCTGAGGCGTTTCTTGTCGATCCATTCCGGATCGACAAGAAACGCCTCAGGGC
>RFHO01000382.1 GCA_003696385.1 Planctomycetota bacterium
CAGCCGAGCCACTTCGGCAACGTCCTTGTCGCCGCGACCCGAGAGGCAGACGACGATCGTTTCGGCCGGTCTCGCCTCCCGCGCCGCCTTCATTGCGTACGCCAGCGCATGCGAGCTTTCCAGCGCCGGCAGGATGCCCTCCAGACGAGCGCAGACTTGAAACGCCTCCAGCGCTTCCTGATCGCTGACCGAAACGTACTGCACGCGCCCGCACTCCTTCCAGTAACTGTGCTCCGGCCCGACTCCCGGATAATCCAATCCTGCAGAAATCGAGTGGACGTCGAGCGTCTGGCCATCGTCGTCCTGGAGCACGTAGCTGAAGCTGCCGTGCAGGACTCCCTTGTCCCCGAAGCACAGAGTCGCCGCGTGTTGTCCCGGTTCGGTCCCGCAGCCGCCGGCTTCCACGCCCGTCAGCCGCACGCCCTCATCCTCAATGAACGGATAGAACATGCCCGCCGAATTCGAGCCGCCCCCCACGCAGGCGATGATCTGATCTGGAAGGCGTCCCATTTCCGCCAGAGCCTGCTCGCGCGTTTCCTTGCCGATCACCGACTGGAAGTCGCGAACGATCATCGGAAACGGGTGCGGCCCGACGACCGACCCGATGATGTAGTGCGTCGTCTCCACACTCGCCATCCAGTCCCGCAACGCTTCGTTGATCGCGTCCCGCAACGTGCGCGAGCCGCTGGTGACCGGCCGCACCTCCGCTCCCAGCATCCGCATGTTGAACACGTTCAGCTTTTGCCGCCGAATGTCTTCCTCGCCCATGTACACGACGCATTCCAGACCAAACCGTGCGCAGGCTGTCGCCGTCGCCACGCCGTGCTGTCCGGCGCCCGTTTCCGCGATCACCCGCCGCTTGCCCATCCGCAACGTCAGCAAGGCCTGGCCGATCGTGTTGTTGATCTTGTGCGCGCCGGTGTGGTTGAGGTCTTCCCGCTTGAGGTAGATCTGCCCGCCACCACAATGCTCGGTCAGTCGCTCGGCGAAGTACAACGGGCTGGGCCGGCCAACGTACGAGGCCAACAGGTTGCGGAACTGGTCGAAAAACAGCGGGTCCTGCTTCGCCCGGCGGTATTCCTCTTCCAATTCTTCCAGCGCCGCCATCAGAGTCTCCGGAACGAATCGCCGTCCGAAAACACCGAACCGGCCGCGCTCGTCCGGTACAGCCTTGCTGGCCAGGCCCTTCATGGATCTCGATCCTCTTGTTGGTTCGCTCCGCATGCCGCCGACGCGCCAGACGCCGGCAGCAGTAGACAGCCATGTGTCTTCCGGCCGCGACGTGCCGCTGCCGGCGTGCCAGGCTGGCTGACACGAACGCGGCCGGGAACGTCGATCGACGCCGAAGTTGCACCTTTATAGGCCCCGCTTCCGCGTCGATCCACCGTCCGTATTCGGCGAAGGCCTCCGCCGGTCGGTCCGCCGCGCCCGGCTGAACGTTTCCCCATCGGGCCCGTTCATTCGACCGAATTCCCCTGCTGCCGCGAGTCCGGCGGCATGGCGTACAGCTCCCGCAACACTTCCTGGTACCGCTGGAAGATGTGCCGACGACGAAGTTTCAGTGTGGGCGTCACTTCGTCGCGGTCCACCGAGAACGGCTCGGCCAGAACGGCAATCCGGCGTACCCGCTCCGGTCGGCTGACCGACTGCATCCGGTCCTCCACACGTCGCTGGAGCGCATCCACCACGCGCCGATCGCGAACGACGCCCAGCTCGTCGGGATCCGGCTTTTCCGCCACTTGCAGCTCCTGCATCACCGCGTTCCAGTCCGGAACAATCAGCGCAGTGAGGAACGAACGTCCGTCGCCGTACACCACCGCCTGATCGATCCACGGATCGGCGGTCAGCAACCGCTCCAGCATGGCCGGAGCCACGTTCTTCCCGCTCGATGTCACGATCAGATCCTTCTTCCGATCCGTGATCGTCAGAAAGCCGTCCGCATCCAGTTCACCGACGTCGCCGGTATGCAGCCAACCGTCCGCCAAGGCTTCCGCCGTTGCAGCCGGGTTTTTCCAGTAACCGCGCATCACGTTCGGACCACGCACCAGAATCTCGCCGTCTTCGGCGATCCGCACTTCGACACCAGGCAACGGTCGGCCGACCGTTCCGACCCGGCAGGCATCCGGACTGTTGAAGGCAATCACCGGCGACGATTCGGTCAGCCCATACCCTTCCAGCAACGGGATCCCCGCCGCCTGAAACCCTTCCGCAACGTACCGCGGCAACGGCGCACCGCCGGACGTCAGTTGCCGAATCCGCCCCCCCAGCAGTCGTCTCAAAGTCCTCCCGCGGGCGGACGGTTCCAACTCCTCTACCGCCGACCACAGCTTCTCGTAGAACCGTGGCACGGCCGTCAACCAGGTCGGACGGACGATCCGGGCGTCGGAGACCACGGTGTCCACACCCTCCGCAAGCGCCACGGTCATGCCCACGCAGGTCGTCAGATAGTGATCCACCGTGCGGGCGTAAATGTGGCTGTAGGGCAACCAGCTCAGCAGCAGATCTTCGCCCGAAAGCCCGGCGATGGACGCCGTGGCCACCGCGTTGCTCAGCAGGTTGCCGTGCGTCAGCATCACTCCCTTCGGCTCGCCCGTGGTCCCGCTCGTGTAGATGATCGTCGCCAAAGTCTCCGACCCGATCGACGCCTCGCGCTCTTCGACCAACCGCGGCTGCCGGTCGAGCACCACCCTCCCGCGGTGGACGAGCTCATCGAAAGTGTGCACGGGACAGCGAAACCACGAGTCGGGAAAATCGCGGTGGCCGGTGACCACCGCCCGCAACTCCGGCAGCGAGTCCGACACCGCCGCCAACTTCTCCGCCTGTTCGCGCCCGGCAACCCAGACGACCACCGCCCCACTGTGCCGAATCTGAAACGCTGCCTGCGGGGCCGTCAACGAAGCGTGCAACGGCACGGTCACAGCCGCGGCACTGAGGGTCCCATGGTCGAACACCAGCCAATGAACACTGTTCGGCGAAAACAGGGCGACGCAGTCCCCCGGCTCGACTCGCAGCGCTATCAGCGCCGCAGCCAGGCGGTCCGCAAGACGCCGGTAGGTGGACCAATCCAGCGAGCGGAACACGCCGTGCCGCTTGAACAACAGTGCCGGCCGCGGTCCCAGCA
>RFHO01000383.1 GCA_003696385.1 Planctomycetota bacterium
GGACTGCATCCTCGTCCTGCCGGCGGACGCGGGCGGTTGAGAGAAGGCCCCGGCGTGCCCTGTGCTCTGAGAGTCGACGGCGATCCATCCCATCCGCGAGCGACCCGACTGCTCTGCGAAAACCGCCCCGTCTGGGTAGCATGATGAATCCCGACATTTCCGCAACGCCCATCCAGGACAGCGCTTCACAGGCCCGTTCCGCACGTCGCAGCCGGCAAAGCGACGAGCCTCCCGGCTCCGTTCCCGGCTACCATCTGCTGGGGTTGTTGGGGGAAGGCAGCTTCGGCTCGGTGTGGCTGGCGCGTGAACTGACCACCGGCATCCAGGTTGCGATCAAGTTCTACACCCGCCGCGGTGACCTGGACTGGGCCCTGTTGGCCCGTGAGGTGGAAAAGCTGGCGCGGCTGGACGCGTCGCGTCACATCGTCCGGCTGGATGCGGTCGGCTGGTCCCACGAACCGCCGTACTACGTGATGGAGTACGTGGAAAACGGCGCTTTGGCCGACCGACTCCGCGACGGCCCCCTGCCCGCGGCTGACGCACTGCGCATCGCCCGAGGCATCCTGCGGGGGTTGGCCGACGCTCATGCCGCCGGGATTCTGCACTGCGACCTGAAACCCGCGAACGTGCTTCTGGACGCCGCCGGCGAACCGCGGCTGTGCGATTTCGGCCAGGCGCGTCGTGCCGACGAATCGACACCCGCGTTGGGCACATTGTTTTATATGGCCCCTGAGCAGGCTTTGCCCGACGCCGTCCCGGACGCCCGCTGGGACGTGTACGCGTTGGGCGCGTTGCTGTACCACATGCTGGTGGGACACCCGCCTTACCGGAACGATCAGAACCAACGGGCGCTGTCGGCTTGCTCGACCGTCGCCGAACGCCTCCAAACCTACCGCGAAATCGTGCTGCACAGTCCTCCGCCCAGCGAACACCGACGAGTCGCGGGCGTCGACCGCGGGCTGGCGGACATCATCGACCGTTGCCTGGAACGGACCCCCGAACGCCGCCTGCCCAACGCACAATCGGTGCTTCGACTGCTCGAGTTGCGGGACCGGCGCCGCGCCGCCCGTCCGCTGCTGGTCTTCGGTGGACTGGCGCCGCTGATCGTGCTGCTTTCCGTGTTCGTGCTGGCCAGTCAGGCGCTGCAGAACCTGATCCGGAAAGCGGAGGCGAACCTCACCGAACGAGCCCTCGAAAGCGACGTCGTCTCCGCCAAGATCCTTGCCCGCAGCATTGAACGCGAACTGCAGGACCGAACACGCGAACTGCTCGAGATCGCCCGCAACGACGATCTCCGACGTCTGGTCATGGCGGCCGAGGGTTCCCGGTGGAGACGGCGCGAAGAGCTGCAACAGTGGCTCGACCGGGTGAAACGAGCCATCGACACGTACCGGCGGTGCGAGCAACGGGCGCTGGATACGAGCTGGTTTCTGGTCGACCGCAACGGATTCCAGCGCTGGCGCAATCCCTTCGACCCGGATACCATCGACCACTGCTATGCGTTCCGCGACTATTTCCACGGTCGCGGTGTCGAGTATCCCCAGGATGGCATCCCACCGGGTGTAGGCCCCATCCGGCGGCCGCACGTTTCGCTGGCGTTTCAAAGCCAGGCGACCGAGCAGTTCATGGTGGCGGTTTCCGTGCCGATCTGGTCGCCCGACGGCCATGAGGTGATCGGCATCCTCGCCCGCACCACCCACCTCGACCGCCTGTTGACCGAATACAAGGACAGTATCAGCGGTCAGGGCGACCCGCACATCGCCCGCACGATCGCCCTCGCCGACGCCCGCAACGGCCGCCTGCTGGCGCACCCTGTCATCGACGCGCGTTTCCGCCGCGGCGACTCGCTGGACCCACGACTCTTTCAGCTCCCCGCAGACATCACGCGGAGGTTCCGCGACCTCGTTCGGAAGGCCGACGACGGATTGTTGCAGCCATGCGCGTCAGCGGCGCCCTCCGCAGCCGGCGGCGCAACTCCAGCCGAGCACCGGCAGTCGTCTGCAGACCAGGAGTCGCCGGCCGCGTCACGACATGCCGAACCGTCCGACCGCGCCCCTCCCGGAACTGCCTCACCGTCTCCGGAGAAAAGGCGCCCCGGACCGAGCGGTGCCGAAGCCGTTTCCGCGGCACAGCCGGCCGACGGAGACTCGAGCTCGGGATCCCCGTCGGACGTTGCGGATCGAACCGACGCGTATCGCGACCCGGCCTATTCGGACCACGGCATCGAAAACCGCTGGCTCGCCGCCTTCGCGCCGATCGGACGCACGGGCTGGGTGGCCATCGTCCAGGAACGTCACGACGCCGCCTTGCGTCCCGTCAGTGACATGCGGCAATGGTTGTCGCAGTACGCGCTTCTGGCCCTGGTCGTCTGCGGCGGCCTGATCGGCGGCTTGTGGTTCCTGGTCCTCCGAGCGGTCCGCACTCACTACGGCGAACCGGCAGCGGCCACGGTTGGGGCCACCCCGTCCGCCGATCGCCCTGTTGACTGAGCGCACGCTGCGCACCGGCGACAACGACGACGTCCGCGGCGTCAACCGCTCGGCCGGCTGGCTTCCCCGTCCGTCGGCGAACGGATAAAGTGGCTCGCCCGCCACACATCGCGCCGGTCTGGCGGTTCACCCGGTTCGCTGCCACTCGCTGACCGTATGGGCAGGCACGCGGACCGGCAAACGGCCCCGATCCGACAATCGCACCGGCCCCCGGTCCAGCGAACAC
>RFHO01000047.1 GCA_003696385.1 Planctomycetota bacterium
CACCCCTCCGGTGGTTCTGTGTGACGAACCGTTGGCCCGAGCGGCACTCGCGCACCTGCTCCGGGAAAGCCGCGCCGTGGCCGCCGTGATCAGCCGGCCTGAGTTGCTTGCCGACATGGACCTCACCGTCGCCTCGCCACCCCTTGACGTCCCGTTGGGCGAGCCGACCGGCAGCCACTCCACCGATCGCGCCGCGTCCCACGACGTGGAGCCGCTTCGGTACGCCATAGCAGAAAGACGGTAGGAACGGACGCCGCACACTCACCGTCGGAAACCAACGGCGTTGACAAGGATGGAGACGCTGATGACCGAAGTACGAACGTTTCGAGCCGCGAGTCTACGGGAAGCCCTGGCCATCGTCCGTCGGGAGCTGGGTGACGATGCCGTGATCCTCTCCACGCGGCAGGTCACACGACGTCGGTTTCTGCCTTGGCTGCGCCACCGCAAGGAATTCGAAGTGGTGGCCGGAATCACCGATGCAGGCGCGGCTCCGGCCGATCCCTCCCCCGCAGCTAGGAGAGAGCTGGAGCCGTCCCGGGCCGCCCATCCTGGTCACCTCGCCGCCCCCCTGCCCGCCTCGCCGTCGCCACCGGCAGAACGCGGCGTGCTCGATACGGGCATCGCTTTGGACGCCGACGGCGCAACTGTCCGCCGCGCCGAACCCGGGTCGGCAAAGGCCGGTTCCGGTTCCACCGAACCCGTTGCCGCGATCACAGCGGCCGTGACCTCCACCACTGGATCAGGGCGCAGCACATCGGGAATCCCGAGCCGGCAGGACGATCCGGTATCAGAACGGCTGCAGTCGATCGAGCAGATGCTGTCGGCCCTGGCACGGACGCGTGCGGCCGATTCCGTCACGGACATCCCGGACGAGCTGTTTCAGCTTTACACCGACCTGCTGGACAACGACGTGGACGAGCGCTTGGCTCGGGAGCTGATCGTCCATCTGCGGACGCACTGCCGTCCGGACCTGTGGGCCGATCGCGCGGCCGTTCATGCCGAACTGGTGGCGCACGTGGAATCGCTGTTCCGTTGCCACGGTCCGATCGTGCCTGTTGCAGGGGAACGCAAGGTGGTCGCGCTGGTCGGTCCCACCGGGGTCGGCAAAACCACCACGCTCGCCAAGCTCGCGGCCAACTTTCGGCTCCGCGACCGCATCCGCATGGGACTGGTGACCGTCGACACGTATCGCATTGCGGCCGTCGAACAACTGCGGACCTATGCCGAGATCATCGATCTGCCGATGGCCGTCGTCACCAGCCCGCGCGAGATGCGACGTGCCGTCCGGGAATTCGAATCGATGGATCTGGTACTCATCGACACCGCGGGACGCAGTCCGCGGGACGAGTTGCAAATCAAGGAACTGCGATCCTTGCTGGCCGAGGCCGACGTCGATGAAGTGCACCTGGTGTTGAGCCTGACTTCGAGCGTCCGCACGATCGTTGCGGCGGCCGAACGGTTTGCCGAAGCCGGAACCACCGCCCTGGTGCTCACCAAACTCGACGAAGTCGCCGGCTTGGGCACACTGCTGTCGGTCGCTCGCAACGTGGACCTTCCGATCAGCTATCTGACCACCGGCCAGGACGTCCCGCAGGACATCGAGATCGCTGCGGCTGGCCGGATGAGCCGCCTGGTGCTGGGCCTGGAGCCCGTGCAGCAGCGGTCCCTGTGAGTTCGTTCCAGCCGCCGTCCGCCGCGTGCGGATGGTCCCGAAACATCGCCAGCCGCGGGCGTCCCCGTCCGCCCGGAACCGCCTTGGACCGCCGCCGACAATCAGCGCGAACTGCGGCAGGGATCAATCGACCGAAGCAGACCAGAGGACCTTTCATGAAGGACCAGGCTTTCGTCTTGCGGCGTCTGGTTTTGCAGTCCCGGCAGAGGTCGGCTGCGACGGATGCTTCCGTTTCGTGCCTGCGCCTGGCGGTCGCCTGTGGCAAGGGAGGAACGGGGAAAACCACACTGGCGATCAATCTGGCGGTCGGTCTGGCCGGCCGGTCGCCCGAGGAAGCGGACGGTGCCGGCCGGCGCGTGTGCCTGTTGGACACCGCGGAGTTCGCCGGCAATGCCGACCTGATGTGCGGCGCGCCGGCGCGTCAGACGCTGGCAGACGTGCTGGCCGGCGACTGCTGGTTTCAGGATGCCGTACTGTCCGGTCCGGGCGGAATTTCACTGATCTGCGGATTCGGCAGCGTCTTGCGGCAGCCGCGTGTCCCGAACGGTCGGCAGGCCGACGTCTGGGAGCGGCTGCGCGAATTGGAAAGCAACCACGACGTGCTCGTATTCGACTGCGGTCCCGGACACTCTCCGGCCATCCGTCGCGTGCTGCGAACCGTCGACGCATTGATCGTCGTCTGCACACCGGACCCCGCCGCGGTTGCTGAGGCCTATGCCACGATCAAGGCCGCGGCCGGGACGCGGGCCGACGTGTTCGTCGTCGTCAACCAGGCCGCCGCATCGTCACACGCAGCGACGATCGTCGAACGACTGCAGCGTACGGCACGATCCTTCCTCCGCCGTTCCGTCGGGTCACTGGACGCGATTCCCTGGGACGCCGCGGTCCGGCGATCCACCGAGCGCGGTGAGCCTCTGCTGCTGTCTGCGCCAACCGCACCCGCCGCCGAGCGTGTTCGCGCGATCTGCGAAACGCTTCGAAAACGGTACTTGAGACGACCACAGTCCCGTCGCTCTCTGTTCGACCGACTGCGCCGCGGAGAGACGCCCGAAACGGAGGAAGCGTCCGGCCACGACGTCGCCGCAGCCGACGCACCGCCGACTCCCGAAGCCTCTCCGGCAGCCACCGCACCGCAGCATGCCACCCCAGATCGCCGCGAGCAGTCGGCGGCAGAAGAATCCACCATCACGGTATGAAGGCTCCGGTCCGTTGCTGCAGTTTTTCGCAACCGCGCCGCCGGAACGCCGCGACCGCGCGGGCGGCGCAATTCGGCCAAACCGCTGATTTTGGCTGTTCCCGCAGGCGGCGGGCATCCGATACATTCCGATGTCGCGAATCCTGCGTGTTCCCCACGAATGATCGACCCGACGACCCCATACGGAGGCCTTGGAGGCGCCCCGGCCACGGTTTCGACGGCACCCATCGGGCCGCGCCGCTCCGTCCCATGGAGGGATTCATGGCAACGAAGCTCTCGGACGCAGAAGTTCAGCAGCTCTGGATCGCGTACAAGCAGGACCAGTCCAACGTCCAGCTCCGCAACCGCCTGATCGAGCAGTACCTGCCGCTGGTCCGCTACAACGCCGAGCGACTGTGGCAACGTCTGCCCGAAGGCGTCGATCTGAACGACCTGATCTCCGCGGGCGTCTTCGGACTGATGGACGCCATCGAAGCATACGACCTGGAACGCGGCGTCAAGTTCGAGACCTACTGCGTGCCCCGCATCCGCGGTGCCATGCTCGACGAACTGCGAACACTCGACTGGGTCCCGCGACTGGTCCGCAGCAAGGCCACGCGACTGGAAGCGGTCCGCAAGGAACTGGAAGCCGAACTCGGCCGGCCGCCTTCCGATTCTGAAATGGCCGAGCGGCTGGAAATGAACCTCGACGAGTACAAGAAGTTCAAATCCGAAGCCAGTGCCGTCAACGTCGTCAGCCTCAACAAGAAGTGGTACGAAACGGACAGCTACAAGGACGTGCGCGAGGTCGACATCCTCGAAGATGCCAAGGGCGAAGACCCCACTCAAGGCATTCAGCGGCGTGACCTGATGCGGCTGGTCACGCGTGGACTGAACCGCAACGAGCGGTTGATCATCATCCTCTATTACTACGAAGAACTGACCATGAAGGAGATCGGACAGACTCTGGGACTGTCCGAATCCCGCGTCAGCCAGATGCACTCGGGCATCGTCGCCCGCCTCAAGCGGCAACTGCAACAGCGGCGCCCCGAATTCGACTGATCGGAGCGTTTCATCCCTTCCGATCGGACGACGCGACGAAGCGTCGCAGTACGGCCTCCAGCGCTTCACGGTCCGCAGCCAACGATCGCAGCCGCGCGGCGTTCCGTTCCAGAAACGCACCGGCCCAATGGTAGGCGTCCAACAGCCCCGCCAGCGGCCGTCCCAGAATCACATGGGCCGCAAACAGCGCCTCGATCGTGGCCAGACCTTCGCCCGGATCCTCGAACAGCTTCGACCGCCGCGGCAAGGCCGTCTGCAGCACCGGTAACGTGCGGACCGGAAGGGACGCGTAATCCCGTTCCATCTGCGCCGCGTACCGCCACGTACCATCGAGAATCAGCAACCCGGCGCTACGGTCCGCCGCCGACAGTTCCTGCCCGCCCAGCCCAAGTCGCACATATCCGGGTGGCGCCGTCGCACGTCCCCGCTCGTAGCGCACGAAGCGAAACTCCGGTCGGCCGCGGAGTGGTTCCACGGTGCACTTCTTCCGCCGCTCCTTCGGATGCACGACGATGATCGTCGGCGGCACGTCCATTCGGAACCCCGTACGGCAATCGCGTTCGGCGCCGCGGATGGGCCGGCAAACTCACCCCGCTTCGTCCAGCAGCGCAATCACCAGCCCACTGCGGATTTTGGGGTCGAACCAGGTCGATTTCGGCGGCATGAACCGGTTCTGCTTGCAAACGGCCACGAACTGTTCCATCGTCACCGGTGCAAGACTGATCGCGCAGCGATACGCACCACTGTCGACCATCTGCTTCAGATACGCGGAGTCCCGATTGCCTCCGACGAACGTGAGGCGTTCGTCCTTCGGATCGGTGATCCCCATCACGGCATCGAAGACGTGCCGCTGGACGATCTCCGCGTCGATCGACTCGACGGCGTTCCGGGGATCGAACACGCCGTCCCGCGGCGTCAGTTCCAGCCAGCAACGGTCGGCGTAGAAACCGATCCGATGCACGCGCTCCGGACGGAAAGCAGGCAGATCGCCGAGCACGCGGACTTCGAAGCGTTCGCCCAGCGCCGCGGGCCAATCGTCGACGACTCTGGGAAAATCGCGCACCAGCCGATTGTACGGGGCAAGCCCCATTCGCGACGTCGTGAAGGCCACCGCGAGGTACTCCGGCAACCCCAGCAGCGCCGCAGCCGCACTGCGGTGATTCCCGTCGGCCACGAACGCCAGTGGTATGGCGGCCATCGCAGCCTGCAATCGACCGATCTGCCCCGGGTCGTCCACCAGCCACACGGCATGGCGGTTCCCGGCTTCGTCCGTCGCGGCAAAGTCCGCTGCCCGGCGGTCCGCCACCTCCTCCAACAACGTAGCGAACCGTTCCTGAGGGTCCTCCACGGCCAGGTTGACGATTCCAATCAGCGATCGCGTGTGTTCGATCAACCGCGCTCGACCGCGGGCCTTCGCCTCCCGAATGCCTTCATTCCGGATGACGACCCCTTGCGGTCTTTCTTCGCGACGGATCTCGTCGGTCAGAAACATACCTCCCAGGCCGATCTGCCGGACCTGTGGATTCCGCGCACCGCGGATTTCGTAGATGAACAACGCATCGCGCAGCGTTCGAGTCAGCGGCCCCTGGATCAGCTCCCGCAGATTCGCGGCCGCCCGGGCAAGCATCCGCTCGTCGCCCTCGGCGCCGATGGCATCCGCATGCGGCACATCGCAGTGCGGCATCGTCACCCGCAGGATGCTGTGCGGCTGGCGCCGGATCAGCTCCCACACTTCCCGGTCGCTCTGAAACTCGTCGTAGTTCGGGCCGATGATCTGCTGCGCTGCATCCGAGTCGACCGGCACCAGCAGCCGCCTGGCAGGGCGAATGGACACCATGACCGTTGCGTTCTCCTCTGCGAAAAGCGCGTTGCCGAATCCGGCCACCGGCCGCGAAGCGGTCCGCCCACCGGCGGGGCGTCCGCGAGCTGTTCCGCGACGCCCCGGCGCTCCCCTTTTCAAGACGGACCGTCCGCCGGCCGTGCATGTTTCTCCGTCAGGTGGAAGGAATCAACCGCTGCCCCGAGAATCCTCCGCCACCGCTCGACCTCCGGCGGTTCCCCCACGAAGAAATCCGGCAGCAACTCGACCCCCGAACGAACGGCATATCGGTCGAAATCGGCGACCCCCGTCGAACGCAGCACGTCTTCGTCGATGAAGAACCGTCCGCTGGCTTCGCGTGACGGCCGCGTGAGTATGGTGAATGCGGCGTCCGCCATGATCTCCGGAATGCGGCAATGCTCGATGGCCTTTTCCCCACCCAGCAGATTCCGGACCGCCGCCGTGGCAATCGCGGTCTTTGGCCACAGCGCATTGACCGCGATGCCCTCGTCGGCCCACTCGGCCGCCAGACCGCTGGTGACGAGGCTCATCGCGTATTTCGAAACCGCATAGGCCACTCGTCCCGCCAGCCATTGGGGATCGAGATTCAGCGGAGGGCAGATGTTGAGCACGTGGGGATTGGCCGATCGGCGGAGCCAGGGCAGGCAGGCCCGCGCCGCCAGCAGCGTCGCCCGTGCGTTGATCGACCACACCAGATCGATCCGCTTCGGCAACGTATGCTCCAGCGGCCCCAGATGAATCGCCCCCGCATTGTTGATCAGCATGTCGATGCCGCCGAACCGGGCCGCCGTCCGCGCGACGGCTTCGGCAATCGCATCCGCGTCCCGCACATCGAGCCGGATCGGCAGCGCACGTCCCCCCGCCTCTTCGACCGCTCGGGCGGCGGTGTCGATCGTGCCGGGCAGCCGAGGATCGGGAAGGACGGTTTTTGCCGCGATCGCAATGTTCGCCCCCGCCCGTGCCAGGCGCAACGCAATCGCCAGGCCGATGCCCCGGCTCGCACCGGTCACGAACGCCGTGACGCCACACAGCGGCTGTTCGGACATGGTCCCCCGCCCGGTACACCTTCCGATCGTCACCGCCGTCCCGTCCTGCGCTCGGCACGCCCACACACCCCAAACCGGACGTTCCGACTGCGAACGGCCACCGCAAGCACGCCTCGGCCGACTTCGCGATGTGCTCGCCGTACGTCACCGCCCATAGCGGCAGGGTTCCTCCGCAAACGGCCCGGTCGGATGCGTTTCGTCGACGACGGCCAACGTGCGGCTCACAGAAAAGCCGTTCAGGACTCGCGGCACAGTTCGGCCCGCAGGTATTCGCGGTTCAGCCGCGCAATGTTTTCCACGGAAATCCCCATCGGGCAGGCGGCCTCACATTCGGACGTATTGGTGCACCCGCCGAAACCCTCTGCATCCATCTGAGCCACCATCCGCAGCACGCGACGCTGACGTTCCGGGTGCCCCTGCGGCATCAGCTTCAAATGCGAGACCTTCGCGCTGACGAAGAGCATCGCCGATGCGTTCTTGCAGGCCGCCACACAAGCTCCGCAACCGATGCACTGGGCGGCGTCCAACGCCTTCTCGGCGGTATCCTTGGGAACGGGAATCGTGTTCGCTTCCGGGGCGTTTCCGGTGTTGACCGAAACGTACCCGCCGGCCGCCATGATCCGATCGAAGGCGCTGCGGTCGACAACCAGATCCTTGACGATCGGAAACGCGCGGGCACGCCACGGCTCGACCACGATCGTGTCGCCGTCGCGGAAATGCCGCATGTGCAACTGACAGGTCGTCGTCTCCTTCAGCGGTCCGTGCGCCTGCCCGTTGATCATCAGACTGCACATACCGCAGATGCCTTCGCGACAGTCGTGATCGAACGCGACCGGATCCTCGCCCTGCGCGATCAGCCGCTCGTTCAGCACGTCCAGCATTTCCAGAAACGACATGTGCGGATTGACGTCATCCAGCCGATACGTGCGGAATTCTCCCCGCGCCTGCGGCCCCGCCTGGCGCCAGATCTTCAGCGTGATCCGCATCCGCTGGTCGCTCATCACTTGTAGCTCCTCGTCTGCAGCGGGACGGCCTCGAACTTCAACGGCTCCTTGTGCAACACGGGCGGTTCACCGACGCCCGTGAATTCCCACGCCGCCACGTAGCAGAAGTTCTCGTCGTCCCGCAGTGCCTCGCCGTCGGGAGTTTGGTATTCCTCGCGGAAGTGTCCGCCACAGGACTCGTTGCGGTGCAGGGCATCGAGCACCATCAGTTCGGCGAATTCCAGGAAATCGGCAACCCGGCCGGCATGCTCGAGATTCTGGTTGAGCTGTTCCCCCAAACCGACCACCCGCACGTTCCGCCAGAATTCCTCCCGCAGCGCCCGCACGCCTTCCAGCGCCTCCTGCAGCCCCTTCGCGCTGCGCGACATCCCGCACTTGTCCCACAACAGCATGCCCAGCTCGCGGTGAATACTGTCGGCCGAACGCTTCCCGTTGACGCCCTGGATCCGCCGGATCCGCTCCTGTGCCTCCTTCAGCGCCTCCTGTGCCGCCGGATGCGAAGCGTCGACGGCTTCCGGTTTGCTCCGGGCCAGGTAGTCGCCCACCGTGTACGGAGCAATGAAGTACCCGTCGGCCAACCCCTGCATCAGCGCGCTGGCCCCCAGCCGGTTGGCACCATGGTCCGAAAAGTTCGCTTCACCCAGTACGAACAGTCCCGGCAGATTGCTCTGCAGGGCGTAGTCCACCCACAGGCCGCCCATCGTGTAGTGGACCGCCGGGTAGATCATCATCGGCACCTGGTACGGGTCGTCGCCGGTGATCTTCTGATACATGTCGAACAGGTTGCCGTATTTCGACCGGATCACCTCGATCCCGTCACGGCGGATCGCGTCACGGAAATCCAGATACACGGCCATTCCGGTCGGGCCCACACCGTACCCGGCGTCGCAACGCTCCTTGACGGCCCGCGACGCGACGTCGCGGGGCACCATGTTGCCGTACGCCGGATAGCGGCGCTCGAGGAAATAGTCGCGTTCCTCGTCCGGAATCTCGTTCGGCGGCCGCGGATCGTGCGGTTTTTTGGGCACCCACACCCGGCCGTCGTTCCGCAGACTTTCACTCATCAAGGTCAGCTTGGACTGATAGTCGCCGCTGCGAGGGATGCACGTGGGATGGATCTGCGTGAAGCACGGATTGGCAAAGTAGGCGCCGCGGCGATGACACCGCCACGTCGCCGTGACGTTGCATCCCTTCGCATTCGTCGACAGGTAAAACACGTTGCCGTACCCGCCGGTGCAGATCAGCACCGCGTGCGCCAGATGGACGGAGAACGCGCCGGTCACCAGGTTGCGGACGACGATCCCTCGCGCCCGGCCGTCGATCACGATCAGGTCCAGCATCTCGTGCCGCGGATAGATCCGCACCTGCCCGCGGTCCGCTTGCCGCAGCAGCGCCCCGTACGCTCCCAACAGCAACTGCTGGCCGGTCTGTCCCCGCGCGTAGAACGTTCGTGAGACCAGAGCCCCACCGAAGCTGCGATTGGCGAGCAACCCGCCGTATTCCCGGGCGAACGGAATGCCCTGTGCGACACAGTGATCGATGATCTTCGGGCTGATTTGCGCCAGCCGGTAGACGTTCGCTTCGCGGGCCCGGAAGTCTCCCCCCTTGATCGTGTCGTAGAACAGCCGCCAAACGCTGTCCCCATCGTTGGGATAGTTCTTGGCCGCGTTGATGCCACCTTGGGCCGCGATGCTGTGGGCCCGCCGTGGAGAATCCTGGATGCAGAACGATTTGACGTTGAAACCCAGCTCCGCCAGCGACGCGGCCGCCGACGCACCCGCCAGCCCCGTCCCGACCACGATGATCTCGAACTTCCGCTTGTTGTTCGGGCTGACCAACTGCAGGTGGTCCCGGTACGAATCCCACTTCTCCGGAAGCGGCCCCTCCGGGACATGTCCGTCCAGTGGTTCACTGGCCACCGTAAACATGGCGTTCCTCACCGCAGAGATTCACGATCGATATCGGGAGACTCACTCGTCAGCATCCGGCCGCAACGACCGCCCGCACGCGGCACTCGACGGCGTTCTGCACCATCCGGCAACGCCCGGCCCACCATGCCCAGCGGCGGAGGGCGGTTCGATGCGCCGCCGGTCCGGAGGTTTCTCCGATCGGCCCCGTCCCTTCTCCACTTCGGGCGCGGTGTGCCGGATCACCCGTGCCCCCCGCCGTGCTCGAACCAGTTGGCCCACAGCACCAGGCTGAAAAAGCCCAACGCGATCACGACCGCGAACAAGCCTCCCAGAAGCTTGATGCACTTGTTGTAACGCGGATGATTGATGCCCAGCGTCTGCAACAGGCTGGGAGCCCCGTGTAGCAGGTGGGCCCCCAGAATGATCGTGCCCACCGAATAGCCCACGATCGTCGGCCAGGACGTCAACAGGGCCAACGCCTTCTCGTACGGTTCCAATTCGGCATACGTCACATCCGGCCGCAACTCCCACGTGAAATCGACCAGATGCAGCAGCAGGAACGCGAGCACCACCAGCCCGGTCGGCAGCATCCAGTAATCCAACCGCACGCCCAAGATCCGGTCGTCCCGCTTGGAAACCGACATCGCATACGCGGATCCCCGCGCCCGGCGATTTCGGATCGACAGGCGGACGGCCAACACGATGTGCGACGCGAACAGCAGGAACAGAACAACCTCTGCGACCTTCACCAGCGGCTCATAGGAATGGAGCTTGTGCGCGTACGCGTTGTACGCCTCCGGCCCGACGAACAGCAGCAGATTCCCGGCCAGGTGCACCACCAGAAATCCACACAACAGCAGCCCCGTGCAGGCGACCAGAATCTTTTGACCAACCGTGCTGGACGTCGGAGATGTGAGCCGGCTCAACGGAGGCTCCTTCCGCGAAGGCGAAAAAAACCGATTCGGCTTGCAACCCGCCGGCCTAAGGCGGTCCGGCGAACGATGGCCGGATTGTAGGACGGCACCCATCGGCTGCAAGCTTCGCGTCCGAGCGGCACGCAGCAGCGACCCGCATAACCGCACTCCGGCGGACCACACGCCAATCCGGCAGCCTGCCGCGGGCGGGTCGAACGCGGGGAGGGCAATTCGGCTCGATTCGGAAAGCTGTCCAACAGCCGCCCGGATATCGCGTACCGCTTCGGAGACCGGCGCCTCGGCCCTCCGTTTCACTCGCATCGCCCGTCGAAGAACGCGAGAATGATCGACACATCACCATCGACGCCGGTCGCGGCGCAGTGCCGCTCGCCCGCTGCGCCGACCCACACCTCATGGG
>RFHO01000384.1 GCA_003696385.1 Planctomycetota bacterium
CACGGCCAATGCTTCCGGATCCCGCGTGGTCAACAGACGCAATCGGATCGGCTCCTCACCCCCGCCGAACTCCTCCAGCGGGCGCGTCGCATCGACGATCCGACCGTTCACCTCTGCAGCGACCGTCTGCTGCGCCAGACGCTCTCCGATCCGCCGCGCCACGTCCAGCGCAGTGGTCCCCTCGGCGACCTCGATCACGCTTCCATCGGGCAACTGAACGCGTATCATGCTGCCTGCTCGACTTTTCGATACGATCTCGATCACAACGGGCCGCTCCGGGCGCGTCCCGCCCGGCCGCCCCGTCGCGCCTCGCGGCGCGACCACAGTGTGCTCTGTTTCCGCGCAACGCCCCGTTTTCCGGGCAGAACGCCCGCCGGCCCCCCGACCGGCTCCGGATTGGCGACAGCGTCCGTCCCGGAGCACCGCAAAAACCGGCGTCTCCGACGGCCCCGGGAGAACCGGAGCTTCTCCGGCAATGCTTCCACAACCGCAACCGGCCACGCCCACCGTCGGCCCGTCTCCCGGCACCAAACGCACGATGCGGACGCTCGGCAACGGGGCGCTGCCTTATAGTCGACGTGCATGTCGGCGGCAACCGCCACTCCGGCAACGCGGCCGCCGGGAACGACCGGGCGCCAAAGCATCGTCCGCAGTGCCCGCCGCTTTCCACTCCGGCGCAGTAACACAAACTCACCTCTCGTTCCGCCCTTCCCGCAGCGTGGAGAATCGCACGATGTCAATAAGCGAACTGCAGCGAGCGATTCGTGAAGGCCGATGCTCCGCCGGCGAGCTGCTTCATCGCGCTCGCGATCGGATCGCCGCAGAAGACGAAAACCTCCGCGCATGGGTATGTCTGGACGACCGTGCCGCGGAGTGCGCCCGTGAACTGGATCGACTGGCCGCCGAAGGTCGTTTCGCCGGCCCTCTGCACGGGATCCCCGTGGGCGTCAAGGACGTCATCGACGTCGCCGGGCTGCCGACGGCGGCCGGCTCCGAGTATCGGGGCGGCGTCCCGGCCGTCACCGACGCACAGGTCGTGCGGCGACTCCGCGCAGCCGGAGCGGTGATTGTCGGCAAGACCGTCACGACACAGTTCGCCTGCTTCGATCCGGCCCCGACGCGCAATCCGCTGGCCCTCGATCGCACGCCCGGCGGTTCGTCCAGCGGTTCGGCGGCTGCCGTGGCGGCCGGTCATGTCCCGCTGGCGCTTGCCACTCAGACCGGCGGCTCGATCACCCGTCCCGCGTCGTACTGCGGCGTCTGCGGCTACAAACCGACATTCGGAGCGGTGAGCGTCGCCGGGTGCTTTCCGGTCGCACCATCGCTGGATCACGTCGGGCTGATCGCCGCATCCGTGGCGGATCTGTGCCTCGCGGCGGCCTGCATCGTCGAGCCTCTGCCGGAAGAACCGTCGGCCCACACCTGGCTCCGAGAGCGGCTGCAAGCCGTTTCTGCCGAACACTGGTGGGCGAATGGCCAAGGACCGTCCGGCGGAATCTCCGTGGCCCCGCAGCGGCTGTGCTTCGCCCTGGTCGACGAGCCGCTCGCCGCGCACTGCGCACCGGAAACGCTCGCCGCCGTCCGGGAAACCTGCGAGCGGCTCCGAGCCGCCGGGGTCGACGTCGGTCGCGCCCGCGTGCCGGACGAATTCAAGGACGCCTGGAGCGTCCACCGCTGCCTGATGGCCGCAGAGGCGGCCGCCGTGCACGAGGCCGACTTTCGCGCACGTCCGGAAGAATACCTGCCCAACGTCCGCAGCCTGATCGAAGAAGGCCTTCGGATCACGGCGACCCGCTACGTCGCCGCCCGACGCCGCCAGGCTGTTCTGCGGGAACGTGTCGTCCAGACGGCGTTCGCATCGGCCGACGTCCTCATTTGTGCCGCCACTCCAGGACCACCGCCGGACCGCTCCACCACGGGTTCGCCCGCGTGCAATTCACCGTGGAGCCTGTTGGGACTGCCGACCGTATCCCTTCCGGTCACCCGCTTTGCGGATGGTCTGCCGGCCTGCGTTCAGCTGGTGGCGCGACCATACCGCGACGCCGAACTGCTCGCCGCGGGTGCTGCATTGCAAGACATGCTGTTCGACGACCTGGTCCGCCCGACGGCGTGGTGAACCGGAACGGCGACGCGCCGGCACGAACCGGAGCCCACCGGCGCAGCAGAGTCGCCGGGCCCGGACACGCGGTGACCGCGGCAATCCGTTCGGTCGAACGCCCCCAAAGTTCCGGCTGCTTGCACTCGCACGGCCGGCGGCCTGTGCAGCTCCGCTGTGCGTCGGCTGGCCCCAATACGGAGTTGACGGCCTGCAGCCGCTCACTGTCCCGAGGATTGCTCTTGTTCCCCGGTCGATTCGGTTTTCGGAGCGACGTCGTCGCTGCGAGCGTCCTCGGCAGCCTGCGTTGCCGCTTCTGCCGCAGCCGCGGACGGCTCTGTGCCCGCGCCGCTCTCGGCCGCGGATTCCGGCTGCGGTGCCGCCTGTTCCGGGGCCGGCGTTTCCACCACCTCCAGCCCCGGCACCTGGATGCTGACGATCTTCACGACCGTATGCTTCTGCCGATGCCCGGTGTGGCGGCGCGAATTCTTGCGTCGGCGGATCTTCTGGATTTCGAGCTTCGGCCCCTTCGCCAGCGGCTCGACCACTTCGGCTTCGACCACGGCCCCTTCGATCAGCGGCCGCCCGATGACACTCGCCGCGCCCCCATTGGCCAGCAACACGCGTTCAAAGCGGATGGCTTCGCCCGGCTGTACGCTTTCACGATAGTCGACCACCAGCGTCTGTTGCGGTGTGACCTTGTACTGCCGGCCGCCGTCTTCGATGATCGCAAACATGGCACCCGATTCCCGATTCTGCCTTCGTGTGTAGCCCGTCAAACGACGTTCCGCCTTCGCCGACCCGTCAGCCGTCCGCTCACCACGCGGCCGCTGCCACATCCCTCGGGGACGGCCCCTCCGTGAAGCCGGACAGTATAACGCCCCGTGTCGCTCATTTCGAGCCAGCGAGCTGCCCGAGGCGGACCGGCCGCCCATCGATGTCGAAACATTCGATCTCATAGAAATCCGGACGCACGTCCGAACGTGTATGAATGATGATCGACGTGCCGGTCTCGTCTTCGATCTGCTGCAATTCCCGCCGTTTCCTGTTCGAAATGAAGTCGGCCACGCGGAGGTGCACGCTCACCTCCACCCGTGCCACGTCGTCGTGATGCACGCGGGACATCAACGATCGCATCACGTCGATGGTCACGCTCTCGGCGCTCTTGACGTAACCGCCGCCGCTGCAGCACGGGCACTCTTCGAAAACACTGCGCCGCAATGAGGGGCGGATCCGCTGCCGGGTCATTTCGACCAGGCCGAACGGACTGATCCGCGTCAGTTTGGTCCGCGCCCGGTCGCGGCGGAGATGATCACGCAACGTCCGCTCCACGCTTCGGCGATGCCGTTCCTGCCGCATGTCGATGAAGTCGATGACGATCACGCCGCCCAGGTCCCTCAACCGCAGCTGCCGCGCAATTTCCCCGGCGGCGGCCAGGTTGACCTGATAGGCCGTCTCTTCGGCGTCGTCGTCCACACGGAAGCTGCCGCTGTTCACGTCGATCGCCACCAGCGCCTCGGTCTGATCGATCACGATCGATCCGCCGCCCTTCAGGGGCACCGTGCGGCGATGGATCCGTTCGATTTCGTCCTCGATGCCATAGCGATTGAACAGCGGCTCCTTGCCCTCATACAGCTTGAAGCGGTTCACATACCGGGGCATCACCAGCTTCACGAATTCCCGCGCGCGTTCGTACGCTTCCGGCTCGTCGATCCAGATGGTGTCGATGTCCGGCGCAAAGATGTCGCGGATCGTCCGGATGATGATGTCGCTTTCCTCGTAGATCACGACCGGAGCCGGCTCGCTTTCCACCCGCTTGCAGATCGCCCGCCACAACCGCAACAGATAGTTCAGGTCGCGCTGCAGATCCTTGCGAGTACGCCCCGCGCCGGCCGTGCGGATGATGAATCCCAGCCCCTCCGGCGGCTGTAGTTCCAGCAGCATTTTCCGCAGTTCGCGGCGGACTTCGTCGTCCTCGATCTTTCGACTAACCCCCACTCTCTGCAGTGCGGGCATCAGCACGAGGTAGCGGCCGGGGATGCTGACGTACGTGGACAGCGTAGGCCCCTTGGTGCCGAAGCTTTCCTTGATCACCTGCACCAGCACTTCGCTGCCGCGCTTGAAGATCTGCTGAATGGGCGGCTTTCCGCGGGTGTCTCGGTTGCCCGGTCTGCGGTCCTTGCGGTCCCCGTCGAGCAGGTGCTTGTAGTACTCGTACTCGACATCACTGACGTGCAGAAAACCGTTGCGCCCGACGCCGAAATCGACGAACGCCGCCTGGATGCTCGGTTCGATATTGACCACCCGCCCCTTGTAGATGTTGCCGGTCAGGTTCTCGCGACTGGTCCGCTCCAGGTACAGTTCTTCCAGTTGCCCATTCTCCACGATCGCAACCCGACTTTCCTCGGGCTGCTGCACATTGATCAGCATTTCCTTCTTCATGAAGCGCTCCTGAGTCGTTCACACGATGTGTCTGCCCGAACGGTTTCCCCGGGGCGGACCGGCCGCGCGCCTCGTCCCGCTCCGGTCGTCCTCCGCACGACCGCAAGCCACCGCAGCAGCCTCGCGCCTTCACCGCTGAAAACCGTCCCATTGTCCGTTTCGCAATCATTTCGAAACCGCGCGAAGTCCGTCCCCGGCCGCCGCGGAGCCCGTCGGCACATCGTGCTTCCCAAGTCCGCTCCGGAAACACCTGCCGGCATTCACACGACACCGGCCGGACGGGCCCCGCTGCACGCGTGTCTTGCAAATCGCCCGACTCCAGCCAGATCAGCTGCATCACTCCATCCTCGAACCACGACGGTCGGTCGCTGCCCGTTGTGCCACCCACCCTCGGCCGCGGTCCGTCCGCCGGGTTACATTCCGACGCGGATCGTCGGCACGCCGGACGGCCTCGGAGCGTCATCCCGTACCGCACGGCGGCAGAAACGTCCGTCCCACGGCGCTGAAAGTCCGCTCCCATCCTCCTCTCGCAACGCACCGGGACACACCACGAACCGTGGACCACCGCCGACGAGATGAACCAGCATTGTACGCCACGCCCCGCTGCGGGACAGCGGCCACCGCCGGCAGTCCGCCCGTACCGCCACCGTCCCGCCGCATGCGCAAACCGTTCCGCAGACGGCGGGCGCCGGTCCGGCCGTCGTAATGTTGCACACCACCGGAAGCGAACGGTCCGTTCGCCAACGATCCCCCGTGGTCGCTCAAGCTTCCTCCAGGTCGTTTTCCATGCATGAGCGGACCACGCGGACCAGGTGCTGTTCCACGGTGTTGCCGCTCTCGAAGCGGGCAATGGCCTTGGACAGATTCGCGCATTCCCGCGTGTCGAGTTTTCCGATCAGATCCTTCAGCTCGGGAATGACCTGCGGTGGCACGCTCAGCTCCCGCACCCCCATCCCGATCAGCACCGGCACGAACGGCAACTGCGACGCCATCTGCCCGCACACGGCGACCGGTATTCCGTGTTTGCGAGCGGCCGCCGTGGTCATCCGCAGCAACCGCATCACCGCAGGCTCGCCGGCGCGGTACAGATGAGCGACCTCCTTGTCGCCGCGGTCGGCCGCCAGAGTGTACTGGATCAGATCGTTCGTACCGATCGAAAAAAAGCCGGCCTCACGCGCGAAACGCTCCGCCATGATCGCCGCCGCCGGCACCTCCACCATCATCCCGATGGGAATCTTGCGATCGTGGTCGATCCCATCGTGCGACAGGTCTTCGGCAACTTCGTTGAGTACCAGCCGAGCCTGTCGGAATTCCTGCACGGTCGTCACCAGCGGAAACATCACCTGGACGTTCCCCAGCCGCGCCACTCGCAGGATCGCGCGAAGCTGCGTCTTGAAAAGATCCAGGTACTTCAGGCTCAGGCGCAGACTCCGCAGCCCCAGCGCCGGGTTGGCCGGCGGGCGTTCACGTTCGCGAATCCGCTGGGAGACCTTGTCCGCGCCCAGATCGAGCGTCCGGATCGTCACGGGCTTGTCACCGAACGCCTCGACCACCCGCCGGTACGCCTCGAAGTGCTCCTCCTCGGTCGGCTCCTGTTCGTCCCGCAAGTAGAGAAACTCCGTGCGGAACAACCCCACCCCCTCGGCCCCGTGCTCCAGGCAATGATCGATCTCGTCGGGAAATTCGATGTTCGCCTTCAGGCGGATGCGGACGCCGTCCCGGGTCACTGCCGGACGCGTGCGGAGCTGCCGTCGCCGCTGCCGCAGCATCGCCAGTTGCCGGCTCCGCATTCGGTAGCGTTCAAGCGTCGGCTCGTCCGGAGCCACGATCACCACGCCCTGCGTGCCGTCCACGATGACGGTTTCGCCCGCCTGCACGTCGTTGAGAAACGGGCCGATGCCGACCACCGCCGGAATCTCCAGAGCACCGGCCAGGATCGCGGTGTGGCTGGTGGGCCCGCCCGCCTCGGTCGCGAATCCCTTGACGTGCTGACGGTCCAGATCGGCCGTTTCGCCAGGCGTCAGATCGTTCGCCAACACGACCACGTCCTGAGTGAAGTGGCTGAGATCCAGCCGCTGTTTGCCCAGCAATTGACGCACCAGCCGCCGCTCCAGGTCCTCCAGATCCATCGCCCGCTCGGCCAGATACGCCGTTCCAAGGTTCTGGAAGACCTTGATGTAGCGGCGGAACACCTGCGACGCCGCGTACTCCGGAGCGTAACACTTCTCGCGAATGAGCTGCTTCATTTCTTCCAGCAGCTTCGGATCCCGCAGCATCTGCTGGTGGGCATGGAAGATCGTGCTGTATTTCTCTCCCAGTTGCTTCGCCGCCATCCGCTCGCTCTCGGCGATCTCGGCGCATACGGCATCGACCGCGGTCTCCAGCCGCTCGATCGCCGAATCGACGGCCTTGACGTTCACGAAACGGGCAGGCACGCGGAACGCGCGCTTCCCCAGCACGACCGCCGGAGCAATCGCCACGCCGCGCGAAACGCCGATCCCGTGCAGAATCTTCATCGCAACCGCATCCGTTCCCGAACCTCCCGGCCCGACACCGACGGCACCCAAACCAGAAAACGACGGACACTGCGGACTCCCGCGTCCTCACGTCTCCCCGGCGGACGGCGATCCGTCACGGTTTCTCGCTGATGTCGCAGCGGCAGACCATCTGCCCACAACCGGGACAGCCGGCCCCGTACTTCTCCTGAACCGCCCGTTCCAGATCGACCCCGACCACGTTGGCAATCGTCGCCAGCCACGCCAGCACGTCGGCGAACTCCGCGGCCATCTCGTCGCGCGAACCCTCCCGCAATGCCGCCGCCAACTCACCCACCTCTTCCATCAACCACATGAACGTGCCATCGACGCCCCGTGCCGCGTCCTTGTCCGAATACATCCGGGCGATCAGTTCCTGCAATTCGCGCAGCGACATCGCATCGGCCTCATCCATCCCCACGGCCCGGTTCCTTCCACCGAGCGTCCCCCTCGACCACACGCGTCACGGGCCTCTCACGGGCACCGAAACACCGTGGCCGCATTGTATCCGCACAGCCGCCCGGAAGAATCGCAACGCCTCGCAGCCCGGACCGTCCCTCGGACCGCAATCGGCCTCGTGAAATCCACGCTCCGGACCGCCCGGGATTCCGCCGCCACGCTCCGTGGTCGGACGCGCCAGCGGCCGCCGCTCACGCCGTCGCCGAACGGCTCCCCCACGCGTCAGACCGCCTGGTCATTGATACATTCGCACCGAAGTTTCCGGTCGATGCGTTTCAGCAGGCCGCGGAGCACCGAGCCGGTTCCGAGTTCGTAGAACTGGTCGAAGCCCTGCTCGAGCATCCAGCGCACCGAGTCTTCCCAGAGCACGGGCTGCACCACCTGCCTGACCAGCAATTCCCGGATCTCGCCCGGATCGGTATGTGGCCGGGCGTCGACGTTCGAGACCACCGGAATCCGCGGCGGCCGCAACTCGACGGCCTCCAGTGCCCTGGCCACTTCTTCGTCCGCCGGGTGCATCAACGGCGTGTGGAAGGCACCGCTCACGGCCAGCCGCGTCGCCCGCCCCCCGCGTTCGGCAACCAGTTGCTCCACGCGCTCGCACGCGGACAACTCGCCGGAAACCACCGTATTCCCGGGGCACAGGTAGTTGGCGATCCAGATCCGGCCCGCCGACGACGCCTCGCGGCAGATCTCCTCGACCTGTTCCCGATCGAGGATCAGCACGGCGACCATGCCTCCCGGCGTCGCCTCGGCCGCGCGCTGCATCGCCTCGCCGCGCCGCTGCACCACGCGCAAGCCGTCTTCGAACGAAAACGCCTCCGCAAACGCCAGCGCCGTGTACTCGCCCAAGCTCAACCCCGCCGCAGCGTCGCATGCCTCCACGACTTCCGGCCGCTGCTCGCGCATCCACTGCAAAGCCGCCAGGCCGCACACGTACAGCGCCGGCTGGCTGTAAACCGTTGAATTCAGCTTCTCCTGCGGCCCCCGGAAACACAGCTCGGCCAGATCGTATCCCAGCACCCCAGCAGCTCGGTCGAACAGCTCACGCACCGCCGCCGAACTTTCGAAGAACTTCGCCCCCATGCCCACCTGCTGAGCCCCCTGCCCGGGAAACCAGAACGCGGTCTTACCCACAGCCGATTCCTCCATTCCTGTCCTGCACCTGCAGTCCTCCGGGGATCGCGTCGGGGCGTATCGGGGCACTTCGGCCCGTCGGCGGTCGCCACGCCCGAACTCCGGGCAATCCGCCACGACGGCGACGCCTGCGGAGCTCGCCCGTCGCGCGATTCGTCTCGAGAGCCGCCCCGGCGTCCCGTCACTCCGACGATAACAGCCGCCCCGCGCCGGACGAACCGCCCCCACCGGTTCCGTGCGATGCCGATCGCCGGCCGCTTCGTGGTCCGGACCGGTTCCGATCGGCGCACCGCCATCAACCTGCCTCGACGGCCCCCGCCCGTCGTCGGACGGACGCGCGCAGCCAGCCGGAACGCCCGCGCGATCGCACCGCTGAAGCGGCATATCGCGAGCCGCCCGATTCTTCAACGGAGCCGGCTCAGCTCCTGCTGAATCTCGGCATTGATGCCGCGATCGTCGAATGTCATCGCCACCTTCAGGGCGTTGGCGATCGACCGCGCATCGCTCGATCCGTGACAGATGATGCAGATCCCGTCGATGCCCAGCAGCGGCGCGCCGCCTTCTTCGTTGTACTGGAAGCGGCGGGAAATCTCCTGAAACGCATCGGCGGCGTGCATCCGTTCGCGATCGAGCCGGCTCAGGACGTAATCCGCGAGCGTCCGCACCAGAAACTGTGCCATGCCTTCGCTGGCTTTCAGCACCACGTTTCCCACGAAGCCCTCACAGACCACCACGTCCGCCGATCCGGCGAACAGATCCCGGCCCTCCACATTGCCGACGTACCGCTCGGCCAACGGGCTTTCACAGATCAGACGGTGCGTCTCACGATATAGTTCGTTGCCTTTGCCTTCCTCGCTGCCGATGTTGATCAAGCCGATCCGCGGCCGATCGATACCCAGCACGCGGCGAGCGTACACGCTGCCCATCACGGCATACTGCAGCAGGTGCTCGGGCTTGGCCATCGGGTTGGCTCCGGCGTCGATCAGCGCGCAGCGTCCCCGCTGTGTCGGCAGAGCGACGGCGATGCCCGGGCGCCGGACACCCTTCAGAAACTGTCGCGTCCCCAAGCCGCAAGCGACCACGGCGCCGGTATTCCCGGCACTGACCACCGCATCGACCGCCCGCTCCGCCAGCAGACGCCAGCAGACGGCGATCGAACTGTCCGGCTTGGAGCGCAGCGCCACGCTGGGCTTCTCGCCCATCTCGACGACCTGGCTGGCCGGCGCGATCGTCAGCCGTTCGTCGCTGACGCCCGCTTCTTCCAGCAGATTCTCCAGCCGATCCCGATCGCCGACCAGAACGACCTCCAGCCCCGGAAAACGCTCCAGCGCCGCGATCGCACCGTCGATGTTCGGCTGAGGGGCGTAGTCCCCCCCCATTGCGTCCAGGGCCACACGCATCCGCGATCAGCCCTCTTCTTCGGTCACCAGCGGTCGGCCCATGTAACTGCCGCAATTCGGACAAACCGTGTGCGGTGGAATCCGCCGCTGGCACTGCTGGCAGCGAACCAGCTGCATCGGCTTGACACCCTGATGACTGCGCCGCTTGCGGCTGCGCGCTTTCGATTGTCGTCGCTTGGGAACGGCCATGGTATGTTTCCTGTCTGTCGCGTCCGCCCGTTCGATTGCGCTTCCGACGCAGGCCGCACCGGCGCAATACCCCGCCGGTCATCATCAGCGGCTTCTGCGCAAACCGGCTGCGCATTTGCGGCACCCAAGCCGCGGAAAGTCGGCTATGCTAGGCCAACCGCCGGCCGCCTTCAAGCAACCGCTCACTCACCGCCCGCCCGTAGCCACGGCACGCACCGAAGCAGCCCCGGGTGGCCGTGGCGGCCTCCCCTTCGTCGCCGCACAGACCACAACACAACGTCTGTCCGCTCCACCGGCATCGCACTGTGCCGTTGTTCAGAGATATCCGGCTTCCACTTCTGTCGCTTGCGGCAGGGGTGCACCGCCGCCGGCCTCGTGAAATTCACGCCAACGTCCCTGCCGTGGGCTTCAGCGGACGAAACGGCCGACGAAGTCGGCGCCCAAGCCCACCGCCGCGAAGTGCCGCGCGCACATTTCGATCTTGGTGTGCACGTCGTCGTATCCCACCGCGCGGCCGTCCTCGTCGCAGTAGATCAGCGCACCACAGACGTGAAACAGCGTGATCATCTCCTCCACGCCTTCGTCCACGACCAGCGTGTGGACTTCTCCGGGAGGTTCGAACACGTAGGTGCCTTCCATCGCCACCCAGTCGTGCTCCAGGTACCGCCACGCCCCTTTGATCACGTACCCGTGCACCGGCGCGGGATGACGGTGGCGGCTGAGCATCCCTGTTCTGCGGACCCGCAGCAGATTCACCCACTCGCCGTTGACCGTGTTGAGGATCAGCGGCCGGAACCACACGTTCTGTGCCTGCGGAACCCACAGCCGTTCGTCCTCAGGCACGGCCCGGGTCACGAAATCGGCAACGAAGTGACTGCCGGCAGCGGCGTCGGATGGCATGACCTCTCCCCCGATGTGTCGAAACTCGGCGCGGCGAACGTCCCCGACGGCCGCTCCAACCGCCCCGCTCCACCGGCGCTGTGGTGGTGGTTGCGCGGATCCGTCGCGATCGCTCACAGGATGAAGCGGCTAAGGTCTTCGTCCTTAACGATGTCCCCCAGTTCCCGGCGCACGTAGTCCGCATCGATCACGACCCGCTTTTCCGGCAGCTCCGGAGCGTCGAAACTGACGCCTTCCAGCAATCGTTCCAGG
>RFHO01000385.1 GCA_003696385.1 Planctomycetota bacterium
CCCCACCGGCGCAACCCTCCCAACCCGCACAAACGACCGCACGACCCCGCACGTCCCGACCCGTTCCCCTCCGATTCACCGCAAAATCGCCGAAACCCGGCGGATCCCTGAGGTACGGTTGAAACGGTGGGAACCCGGCCGGCCCGTTGTCCGGTCGTGGTACGACCGTCGCGCACGTTTCCCACGGGGACGCATCATGGCCCGAGAATGGTATTGCGAGCTGCACACCAAGAACGGCCGCCCGCGCAAGACACCCAGAGTCTTCGGACCGCTGCGCGTCCGCGAACTGAAGCACCTCGCGCGGACCGGTCAGCTGTTGCCCGACGATCGGATCCGCCGTGGCGAAACGGGCTCCTGGCGTGAAGCGCGTTCCATCCGCGGGTTGTTCGAGCACGCCGATCAGCCGCCCGTCCCGGCACAGCGACGCGCCACCGACGACGACGCCCAGACCACCACCCAACCGGCCAAGGCTCCGGCCGCTACGGCGACACTGGAATCCCTGTCGGAAGCGGAATTCGATACGCACGTCCACCGCGGAGGCACTTCGCCGGAACTCCCGGCCGCATCCGCGGGACATTCCACCCGCATCGAACCGTCCGCCCACACCGACGCATGCGATTCCGCCCGCGCGCCCGACCACGCCGCGACCGGGGCGTCTCCGGCCGCACCGGAAAACTTCGGCATGCCCACCGTCCAGGAGTGGAAAAAGAGGCAATTGTTGCAGCAATCCCAGTGGATGGCCCGGCAACTGCAGCAGGCCGCTCCGACGTCGTCCGGCGAATTGCCGGTCGCTCCGGTCGACTGGTCGGCCGACTACGCTGGCAGCGGCGATATTCCCCTCATCCACCAACCGACCGGCGTCCCGCCGTCGGGCAGCGGAGAGTTGCCGTCAGCCGCCGGCCTTCTGCCATCGCAGTTGCAGGCTCTGCAGCAGGATCCGTGGTATGCGCTGCTTCAGCGGCGGATTCAGGAAGCCGGCATCGCGGCCCCGGTCGGCGAAACCGATCCGCGCCAGTGGTATCGTGAATCGCATGGCATCGTCAGCGGACCGATGCTGTTCGAAGACCTGGTGCTCCTGGCACGTTCCGGCCGACTGGGCGTCGGTGACAACATCCGCTGGGGCGCGAACGGCCCATGGATCCCACTGTTCCCCACCGCATCGGGAAGCAGCCGACCGGCCATTGCGGACCCCGCTTCTCCCTTGCCGGCCTCCGCGTGGGACTGGGGCAGCGATCGACGTTCCGCCGTCCGTCGACCAAGACCGCCCAAGCTTCCGCCAGTCCGCATTCCTCCGCCCAGCAGCGCACCGCCGCAACCGGTCGATCTGTCGGAACCATCCGAATCCCCGTCCAACGACACCGCATCGCAGGATGCGGCTCCCGACGAGTCGGAAGAAAACCGCCAGCGATGCAGCGACGCCGCCGCCCAACTGCTGGCCCAGTTCAGCGGCCGCTCACGCGGCGAGGGCGAAAAGAAGGCCGTCGATCCGCTGAAGCTGCTGCGCGCGAAGCCGAAGGCGTTCACACCACCCGCGCCGCCTCCGTCCGCGCCGCCCCGGGATGTCGCGACCGGCGCCGCACCGGCCCGCCCCGCGCACGCCACGCGGACGGACATTCCCCGCGTCCCGCGCAAACGGCCATCCAGACTGCCCGGACAGGCCCAATGGATCGCCCTGGCCGCGGGTGTGCTTCTCGTCCTCGGCGGCATCTACCTGATCATCGGCGGCAGCAGCGACGCACGGATCTGCCGGGACCTCGAATCGATCTGGTCCGAGTTCAAGCAACTGCGCGAACGCCACGCCGACGCCGCCGAAGTACAGGCTTTCCTCGACCGAGCACGCCCGACTCTCAGGCGACACCGCGCTTACCTCGAAAAGAGCGCCAGCCGCACGGAACGAGCGAAACAGCGCCTGCTGCACCTGACGCAGAGCCTGCAGGAGGCGATCGCCGCGGCCGACTCCGGCCGGCCGGAAATCCCCGAACCACTCGAAAAGACCATCGAGGACGGCTTCGCCGACGTCCACCGCCTGCTCGGCACCACTCCCTGACTTCCGCGGGCGATGCCCGCATCGTGGCGATTCCCACTCGCGGAAGCGGTCTTGTCGTGACGGGCGGATTCGGCCTATCCTGCGGCGCCTTTCGAATCGACTTTCCCAACATCGGCCGGGTCGCTGCCGGTGTTCACCGCCGCCCGGTCCCACCTCCTTCCCAACTCGCGCATTTCCGAACGCCCACCCGACCGAGCCGTCGACGGGGATCACGCGCTACCGCGCCGAGCGCCTCGGCAAGTGTGGCGGAGCTGCTTCGCGGTTGCGGCTGCGGAGTCCACGTCCGAAACCGGCCTGCCTGAAATCCCTTCCCAATCCACAGCGGATCGCCCCATCGATGTGGTGTCCCCATTGCCAGACCGAAGTCGCCGTGACGGTGGACGACCGTTTCGAAACGGCGCGCTGCGCGGCGTGCGGCACGACGCTCGCACAGGGCGGCAAGCCCGCTCAGACGCAGAGCGCCGTCCAGCGCGCTCGGGAACTGCTGGATCGCTGGGCCAGCCCGGACTTCGACCCCTTCGGCCCGCTGCTGCCCGACGAGTTTTCCTCAGCGGCACAACCGGACCGCTCCGACGAGAAACCGCGGCCGCACGAATCCGACGCAGCCGCCGGCGAGACGACACGGCGCACAATCCATCGACCACACGCGGATCGGCCCCCGCAACCGCTCGGCACCGGACTGTTCGTGAACGCACCGCCGCCCGGGGCGCGGGAATCCGGCGGGCCGCGGGCGGACGGCGCCGCTTCGACGGGCCCCAATGCTCCACACATCGGCATGCCGCCAACCGAACCACCACCGCGATCGGAGCGGCGACTCACCGAATCAGACGCGCCGCAGCACGCGCCCGAGGCAGTTTTCCCGCCCGGAGCGTCGTCGGGGCCCGGCGTGCCCCGCTCCCCGAGCGGACTCGGGGTGGCAACGGCCGACGGCAGTCGGTCAGCGCACCGCGAACCGAAAACGCCACCGGCGGGCGATTCGAGCGATGATCAGGAGATGGCACTGATGGCGAATTCCGCAGCGAGCGAAAAGCCGCGCACCAACTGGATGGGGACGCTGGGCCAATTGCTGGCCTATACCGGCGTCCTGGGCCTGACCGTCGGGACTTTGCTGGTCATCCAGAGCTACTTCGGTGGGTCGAACGAATACGGCCCAACCGGCTGGTTGATCCTGACCGCCGGGCAGATGCTGTTGTTCCTGGGCGTCGTGACCATGGTTTCCAGCGGCATGGAACAGGCCGCCGACGAAATGGGCCGGCGGGTGGATCGACTGGGCGAACAC
>RFHO01000048.1 GCA_003696385.1 Planctomycetota bacterium
CGCGCGGATGAACCTGCAACAGCCGATGCCGCTGCAGACGACGTTGATGGCGCTGTGCCAGGAGGCGGCCGGGGTCTTGCGCCGGCGAGGCTTTCTGAGTGGCAAGTTCGGAACCGAACTGGCGGTACTGTTCGACGCGGCGATGCACGGTACCGTGGCGGAGCCGGACCTGCGGGGCTTCGACCCGTCACGCCGTGTGATCCTGATCAAGGAACGCAACCGCACCGGGGTGTTTTTTGACCGGAGCGGAACGGCCGAGTCGGTGCTGCGGGCGGCGTCGGAAGCGGCGTCGGTGTTTCAGCCGGAGTATGCGCAGGTCTTCAGTTTGCAATCGGTGGGCAACGCCGCGCGATTTCGTGTTGCGGCCGGCCCGCGTGCAACACACGGGCCCACCGTTCGACCACCCGCCGTGGCGGGGCGTTTTTACCCCGGCGACGCCGCCGAAATGGACCGCATGCTCGATGAGTTGGTCGGCGAGCGACCGCAGCCCGAACGCTTTCCGGCGTGCATGGTTCCCCACGCGGGATGGCGTTTCTCCGGAAGACTGGCCGCGGACGTGCTGAAGCGGATCGCCATTCCCGAGATCGTGATCGCCATCGGGCCGAAGCACACTCCGCACGGCGTCGATTGGTCGGTGGCTCCACATCATTTCTGGCAATTGCCCGGCGATCGCCGCGTCGCTTCGGATTACGCCCTGGCCCAGCGGCTGGCCGCCCGGATACCGCGTCTGGAGCTGGATGCCGCGGCGCACGCTCGGGAACACGGAGTGGAAGTCGAGCTGCCGATCATTCAGCGGCTGGCGCCGGATACCAAGGTGGTCGGCATCGCCGTCGGTGCCGGGGCACTCGAACATTGCGAGCAGTTCGCCGACGGGCTGGCCGAGGTTGTCCGGAGCCTGCCGGCACCGCCGCTGCTTTTGATCTCCAGCGACATGAACCACTATGCCAACGATGCCGAAACACGACGGCTGGACGCCATGGCTCTGGAAAGGTTCGATGCGCTCGATCCCGACGGCCTGTTTCACGTGTGCCGCCGTCACCACATCAGCATGTGCGGCCTGCTGCCGGCGGTGATCGTTCTGAAGACGTTGCAGCGGCTGGGGTGTCTGCGGCGGTCGGTGCCGGTGGGCTATGCGACTTCGGCGGACGCCACGGGAGACCCGACCCGAGTGGTCGGCTATGCGGGACGATTGGTGGGCTGAGCCGAAGACGCTGTTCGGGCCGCAGCATCACGCAGCTCACAAGGCAAGGATGGTGGACCACCCGCAGCGTCGCGCCGGGCGGCCGTTCGACGCGTCCGGGCCGTATGAGGCGGGCGGTCGCGTCGCCGTCCGCGAGCGGCTTGGGTGTGCCTCGATGGCTGCGGGAAGTCCGGCGCCGGTTTGTCGCGTCCGGCGATCCTTCCGGGCGGGACGTGCCGCAGCTTCGCGACGGCAGTGACGAGCGCGTTGCGCCGGCGTAGCAGCGGCGGCCTTCAGGGTGGGGTGGCGGCAAGGGCGCGATGAACGACGATCCAACGAGCGTGACGCACCGGGAACTCAGAATCGGTGTGATTGGCGGAGGCATCTCGGGACTGGCCGCCGCGCACCGGCTGGTCGAACGGGCGCGCGCCGCCGGGCGACCGCTCACGATACACCTGTGGGAAGCCCGGCCGCGGCTGGGGGGCATCATCGAGACGCGTCGCGAACGGGGATACCTCGTCGAATGCGGTCCGGACATGTTCATCACGGACAAGCCCTGGGGCGTGGAGCTGTGCCGGCGGCTGGGGCTGGAGACCGAGTTGATCACGCCGGAACCTCGATACCGGCGAACGCTGGTCGTACGTGACGGGCGCGTCTTGCCCGTGCCGTCGGGCTTTCAACTGATGGCTCCCACGGATCTGTGGTCGTTCCTGCGCAGTCCCGTGCTCTCCTGGTCCGGCAAACTGCGGGTGATGTGCGAAGCGGTGCTGCCGCCGCGGCGGAGTCCGTCGCCGACATCACCGGCCGCGGCAGCGGATGGGCCGGTTGCCGATGCCGATGCGTTCGACGACGAAAGCCTCGGGGCCTTCGTACGGCGGCGGTTCGGTGCGGAGGCCCTGGACAGGCTGGTGCAGCCGTTGGTGGCTGGTATCTATACCGCGGATGCCGATCAACTGAGCTTGGCGGCGACGATGCCGCGCTTCCTGGAAATGGAAAGACGCCATGGCAGCGTCATCCGCGGGCTGCTGCGCGAGCGTCGGCAGCGACGGCGGCGCGGGCAGGCCGTGGAACGATCAAGCGTGCCGGAGTTCCGCGAAGGGCCCGTGCGTCCGCCGACCGCGGCGTCGGATGTCGAGGCCGGCAGCGGAGCCCGGTACGAACTGTTCGTCACGCTGCGCGACGGGTTGCAACGGCTGGTCGATGTCCTCGCGGAGCGCCTGGAGGGGAACGCCCGGTTGCATGTCGGCCGGTGCGCCACGGCCGTCCAGCGGATGGCGATGAACGACGCCGCGGTGGGGGGGCGGTCCGGGTATCGCGTCACGACGGACGACGGCTCGGTCGAGGTGGATGCGCTGTTGCTCGCCGTGCCGGCCTACCGGGCCGCGGATCTCCTGCAGCGGGTGCACGGGACGCTGGCCGAAGCGCTGCGGACGATCGAGTACGCGTCCAGCGTCGTGGTGGTCAGCGCGCATGCCGAAGCGGATTTCGCGCATCCGTTGGATGCCTACGGATTGGTCGTTCCGCGGATCGAAGACCGGCCGATCCTGGCGGTGTCGTTTGCCAGCCGGAAGTTTCCCGGTCGCGCGCCTGCCGGCCACGTACTGCTGCGAACGTTTCTCGGCGGGGCTCTGCAACCGGAACTGTGCCAACGCAGCGATGCCGAATTGCGGGACATTGCACTCGGTCAATTGCGTGAACTGCTGGGATTGCGGAGAGAGCCGGATTTCGCTTGGGTCGTGCGGCACGAGCGGGCGATGCCCCAGTACACTCTGGGGCATCCGGCACGCGTGGCGAAAATCGATTCGTTTGTGCGTTCTCTGCCGGGCTTGGCGCTGGCCGGTTCGGCCTTTCGGGGAGTCGGGATTCCGGATTCGATCCATTCGGGACAGCAGGCGGCCGAAAAGGTGTGGCGCGACGTTTGCGGCTGAGCCCCCATCGGCGCAAGTGCCGGCACCGGCGGGCGCGTGAGCCGGCACAAGTAGAGCCCCGGTCGGTGCCGTCGACCGGGACAGTGGCTGAAGACGGAACGACGCATGTGCGGAATCGCGGGAGCGGCTTGGGTTGCGGGAACCGAACCGTTGGACGGCGTCGCTTTGCAACGGATGCTGAGCGTGTTGTCGCACCGCGGTCCGGACGACGAAGGGGCCGCGTGGTTCGCCGCATCCGGCGACGTGTTGTGGGACGCCGGTCGCGACGCATCGCGGCGGTTCGACGTTCCGCGAGAAAAGCTCAGAACGGCCGTCGCGGCGCTGGGGCATCGGCGGCTGAGCATCATCGACGTCGAAGGCGGGCATCAGCCGCTGTACAACGAGGACCGCTCCGTCGCGATCGTCTTCAACGGCGAGGTGTACAACTATCGCGAGCTGCGCGATGAACTGGCCGCGAACGGTCACCGATTCCGCACACGCAGCGACACCGAGGTCATCGTCCATTTGTACGAAGACCGGGGCGTCGCGTGCTTGCAGGCGCTGCGCGGCATGTTCGCATTCGCCCTGTGGGACGCCCGCAGCCGTCGGCTCCTGCTGGCACGCGACCGGTTGGGACAGAAGCCGTTGTGTTACCGCGTGCGGTCCGACCGGATCGACTTCGCCAGCGAACTGAAGGCGCTGCTGACGCTGCCGGATGCCTCGCGGGATGTCGCCCCGACCGGCCTGGATCAGTATCTCCTCTACGGATACGTTCCACACCCGCGGACGATCCTGAGCGCGTATGAAAAGCTTCCGCCGGCACATTTCGCGCTGTTCGAGGACGGTGCCTTTCGCCTCGACCGCTACTGGACGCCGCCGTTCGCCGCCCTGACCGGCGCTGCTCGGGGACCGGATGCCTCCCGCGCGGGAGCGGGCGGCGTGCAGACTGCGTCCACGAACGGCTCGGTGGCGAATGACGCGGGGCCGGTGCGCGCGGCGAGCGAAGGCAGCCGACTTGACGGACGCACCAGCGGCGCGGCCGTATCCGCGACTGCGGGCTGGGGCAAGCGACCACCGGACGGCCAGGACGATACCCGCACATGGAGCGGCGCGCGATGGTCGTGTGTCCTGCGGGAGGTGTTGACCGAGGCGGTCCGCTTGCGGCTCCGCAGCGACGTGCCTCTGGGCGCTTTCCTCTCCGGTGGCATCGATTCGACGATCATCGTCGGC
>RFHO01000386.1 GCA_003696385.1 Planctomycetota bacterium
CGACATCCGTTGACCTGGAGCATTCTGTTCGCCGCGACACTGCTGGTGTGCGGAGTCCATCGCCGGGCCGTCGCCGGCGAGGACTGGAATCAGTTTCGCGGCCCGAATCAGATCGGCCATTCGGAAGCGAAAGGGCTGCCCGCCGTGTGGGGTACGGGGCGGAATGTCGTCTGGCAGGTCGACCTGCCCGGTGCCGGCACGTCCTCGCCCGTAGTGTGGGGCGACCGGGTGTTCGTCACCTGCTACTCGGGATATGCGCTGTCGGAGGATGATCCAGGTGATCAATCGAAGCTGATGCGGCATGTAGTGTGTGTGGATCGAAACGGTGGCAACATCCTGTGGAAACGTGACTTCAAACCGTTGCTGCCCGAGTCCCGCTACGCCGGAAACGGAGCCCGGCACGGCTATGCTTCCAGTACGCCGGTGGTCGACGAAAGACACCTTTACGTGTTCTTTGGGAAGTCTGGTGTGTACTGCCTGGACCATGACGGCAACGAACAATGGCATGTGAGCGTCGGCACGGGGATCCACAACTGGGGATCGGCCGCGTCCCTGCGAATGTATCGCGACCTGATCATCGTCAATGCCAGCGTCGAGAGCCGCTCGCTGGTCGCGTTGAACAAGGCGGACGGACGTGTGGTGTGGAAGGTCGAGGGAATCCGGGGGGCGTGGAACACGCCGGTACTGGTCCCCGTGGGCGATCGGCACGAGCTGGTGATCTGCGTTCCGCAGCGTGTGCTGGCGTTTGATCCGGAAACCGGACAGAAGCTGTGGGAATGTGAGGGCATCCCGGATCGCGGTTACGTTGTCCCGTCGGTGGTCTACCACGAAGGCGTGGTGTACGCGATCGGCGGTCGACAGAACACCGCGCTGGCCGTGCGGGCCGGGGGCCGTGGCGACGTGACCAAGACGCACCTGTTGTGGAAGGTTGCGAAGGGCTCGAATGTCGCCTCGCCGGTGTATCACGACGGTCACCTGTATTGGGTGCACGAACGTCGCGGCGTGGCGTATTGCCTGGATGCGAAGACCGGCGACGTCGTGTACGAAAAGCGCCTGGAGCCGCGGCCGGGAATCGTGTATTCGGCCATGCTGTATGCCGACGGAAAGCTGTACTGCACTTCGCAGTATCAGGGCACCTTCGTGCTGGCTGCGCGCCCAAAGTTCGAATTGCTGGCCCGCAACGTGTTCAGCGACGACGAAAGCCGCTGCAACGCCTCGCCGATCGTCAGCGGTCGACAGTTGCTGTTCCGCTCCGACAAGCGGCTGTACTGCATCGGCACGACGCCGTAGACCTTCTCGGCGGCGGACGCGAACGCAGTCATCCGGGGACGTGGTCGAGCGGCTTTTCTCCGGTTGCGGCTCGCTCGATCGGGCACACGGATCAGGACGTCCGGGTGCGCCCTGCACCGCCGTCGTTCCCCTCCAGGCAACGGCGGAGGATCGCGACCGCTTCGATGAGGTCCGCGCGGTCCACGTCCAGGTGAGTGCACGCGCGCAGCCTCTGTGGTCCCAGCGCTCCGATCTTCAATCCGTGTTCCCGCGCCCGGGCGACCAGTTCGCCCGCCGTACCCCACTGCGGGTCGAGGTCGAAGAAGACCAGGTTGGTTTCGACGTCTGCGGGGTCGATGTGCACGTGGGGGAGTTCGGCGAGATCGCGAGCGAACTGCCGGGCGTTTTCGTGGTCCAGCCGGAGCCGTTCGACGTTGTTTTCCAGGGCATAGATCGCGGCTGCGGCGACGATGCCGGCCTGCCGCAGGGCGCCGCCGAAGATCTTGCGGGCTCGCCGCGCCCGGGCGATCGTCGGTTCGTCGCCGACCAGGATCGAGCCCATCGGGCAACCGAGGCCCTTGGAGAAGCACATCGCCACGGTGTCGCATTCGCGGCACAGTTCGGCTGGTGGAACGCCACAGGCGACGACGGCGTTCATCAGACGCGCTCCGTCGAGATGGACGCGCCAGCCCTGCTGATGGGCCCAGCGGCAGACGCGGCGCAGCTGTTCCGGCGGATAGACGCGGCCGCCGCCGAGATTGGTCGTGTTTTCCAGCACCAGCAATCGCGTCCGCGGAAAGTGCTGGTCTACCGGCCGCGGGACGTGCTTCAGGTCATCGACGTCGAGCATCCCCCCGCGGCCGGCGACCGTCCGCCAGCAGACACCGCTGAGCACGGCGGGCGCGCCGGCTTCGTAATTCACCACATGGCTGGTGTTTTCGGCGATCAACTCGTCGCCGGCGACGCAATGCGACCAGATGGCCATCTGGTTGGCCTGCGTTCCCGAACAGGCGAAGACGGCCGCCGGCTTGTCGAACAACGCGCAGCACATTGCCTCCAGCCGGTTGACGGTGGGGTCTTCACCCGACATGTCGTCGCCGACTTCCGCCTCGGCGATCGCCCGACGCATTTCGGGACCGGGCTTGGTGACCGTGTCGCTGAACAGGTTGATCCGGATGGGGGGTTGAGCCATCGAAGCAGTCCTTCCTCGCGGCGGCTGTCGGGAGAACGAGCCGGCTGGTCCGGTATCATCGTGGCATCGGGACCACGCGGCGCACGGCGACCGCCGAAGCGACCGACAGCGGGAACGGTTGCGTCGACCATCGGTCCCGCGTCGCTATGATTCTGCGATGCGTGCGGCCGTGCAAGCGCGGAGCGGACGGCCGCTGCCTGTGGCAAGCTCGTTGCGCGACGTTTCGCGGGGAGAGTCGATGGAGGTGATCGTCAACGGCGAACGGCGGGAAGTCCCCGACCGCATCACCGTGGCCGAGTTGCTGCGCTTTCTGAAAGTGCGGACGTCCGCCGTGGCCGTGGAACGCAATCGCGAACTGGTTCCCCGCGGTCAGCATGACCAGACG
>RFHO01000049.1 GCA_003696385.1 Planctomycetota bacterium
ACGTCTTCGTCGTCGGCGGCACGGCCGCGTCCCTGCAGGCGGACGGAATTTCCGCGCGCGCTGGACGTGGCCGAGGCATCCGTCAGGTACAGGCGATGGTTCTGCTGCAGAGTGGTGAGCTGGTGCAGGCGAAACAGCCAGTCGGGGTCGCGCGCCTGCCACTGCTCGACGGCCTGCACGGCCGAGACCCGCGGCTTCAGACGCTCTAACGCCTTGCGCGTCTGGTCGATGGCGGTTCGCTCGGCTTGAAGCCGGTCCTGTCGCTGCTGCAACAGGTTGCTGCGGTGCCAGTGCGAGCCGATGAGCCCGAACAGAACCGCGGCCGCCGCGGCCCCGGCGATCCAGGGCCATCGGGCGCGCCGCACCGGCGGGCGGTGGGGATGCCACAGATCCAGTTCGATGGTGCCGCCGTGGGCCGTGGCGAGCAGCAGTCCGACGGCTGCGGCCAGGATCCCTGTGTCCTCGCCGTCGAGCGTCGGATCGACCAGTCGCCACTGCAAACGTTCGCTGGGAAAACGCAAGGGGTCGAGCAATTCCACGGGACAATTCTCGTCGGCGAACGCCGAACCGCTGAGCCGTTGCTGCAGAGCGCGGGCAATCGGTTCGGCGTGCTCCGACTGCCCCAGCAGCCAGACCCGTCCGAGCTTCAGTCCGTGGCGGGTGCGCTGCAACGCCACGATCGTACGGGTGACCTCGGCAAACAGCGTGCGCGCCGCGTCGGGACCGGTCGGCAGTGCCGTGCTGTGAGTCTGGATGACGTGGTCGCCTTCGAGAACCCACAGTTCGAGCCGCGAAGCGGTGTGGCCGATGGCCAGCGCCACACGTTTGGCGGTGGCTCCGTCCGAGCGATCGCCGGTCGACCGGCTGGAGCCAGACGCACCGCCGCGACGATCGCGAATCATCCAATTGGCGGCGAACGGAGTGATCGTCAACACGGTCGGTTCGAGATTTGCCAGCTCACATGTCCGGTATATCCGCTCGACGACGCTCCGCGGTGCCGTGACGGCCAGCACTTCACGCGTGTTCGCCGCCGTTTCGGTGGCCTCCGATTCCGATTCCGTTTCTGTGCCCGGTGACGCGGCACCGGGACGCCGCGGCAACAGCACGTAGTCGATCGCCAGTTCCTCGATGCGTTGCGTGGAGCGGGCGGCGACCTGGTACTTGACCAGTTCGGGAAGTTCCTCGGGGCCGGCGTCGGGAACTTCCAGCAGACGGACGACGACCGCTTCACGCGGCAGCGACACGAGCGCGTGCGCTTTGGTGATGCCGACGGCAGCGAGCTCGTCGCGCAGCCACTGTGCCGTCTTCTCCGGTGAGCCGTCCGATCCGTCCGACGGGATCCGCCACTGCAGAACGCGTTGCACGGTCAACGTGCCCCCACGCCGGCCCGTTGCCGTCAAGCCACAGATCCGATTCGCTTCCCAGTCGATCGCCAGCCAGTCGGCCATGGTTTTTTTTTCCCGATGCGCGTGTCGAAACTCGGGCGGTGCGTTTGCGTCGAGTGCGCCGTGGAGACGAAGTACGGCCCGGTGGACCTCGCGGAGTGCGAAACGGGTCAGTCGTCCTGCCGCGCGAAAACCGGCAACAGAAGGTTGTCGACCGGCGCGAAGTCGTCGGTCAAGGTCATTCCACCGGACAATTCCCGCAGCACGGCGGCATAGCCGGCCGGCCGGCCGGCGTGAATTTCCGCGAAGGGCTGACCTTGCCAGAACGCGTCGGCTCCGGCCTCCGCCAGTGCGGTCGCCGTCAGATCCAGCGGCACGTCGGAGGCCACGATCACGAAAGTGTCGCGACGCGCGGACGGGACCTCCGGGTCGGTGGCGTAAACGTAAACGTGCCGGAAAAGTTTCGCGAGTGTATTCATGTAGCGGGCAACGAACTGCCCGGACCGCTTCCGTTTCGCTCGTTCAAGCGCGCTGGCCACAGATTCCGCGAACGCGGGGTCGTCGGAAGCCAGCCTGCGCAGTGCTTCGGCCGTCTGCGGAGGCAGGCAGCCGCGGATCGCGATGCGAAAGCGATCGTCGGTTCGCGCGCGGCGGACTTCCACGCCGTGGAACGGTGCGGGGCAGGAACACCAGGTTTGCGCGGGGAACTCGCTGGGCCGCAGCCCATCGGGAAGAGACCGAAACCAACCATCGTCGGGGCCCTTCAGCGTAGTGCGTGGCAACTGGTCGATGACGTTGACCAGGAACACGCCGTCCTCCGCGAGCAGTCGTTTGACGAGGTGGGCGAATTCGAGCGTGGTCAAATGCCAGGGGACGCTGAAGTCGTTGAACGCGTCGCCATAGACGAAGTCGTAACGAATCTCCGGCTGGCCGGCTTCGCGGCGTTGCCGATTCGCCCGCACACGATCGGCGACCACGTTGCGGGCATCGCCGATGGCCGTCCGCACGGCCGTGTCGGGTTCGCGGGGAAGTCCCAGGGCACGGTGCACGGCTTCCTTGACGGCGGGATCGATTTCGGCCACGTGGATCAGCGGTCGGAACGGGTAACGGGCCTCGATCCAGCGGGGGAACACGAAACCACCTCCGCCGATGAAGAACGTGCGGACGCGACGGGACTGGTGGTAGAGCAATTCCGCGGCCGCGGCCGCGTGCAAGGCGGTTGCGGCCGGAACGGCACGCCAGACGCTCCGCAGATCGTCGACTGTCACGGGGCTGTAGGCGTTGAGCATCTTCAGCGTGGCGTCGTAGTGCAGTTTGCCTTTCAGTTCCTGCGGCCACTGCATACCGCCGGGCAGTGACTCCAGCGGTTCCGCAGCAAAACCGGACCACCCCGGTCCATTGGACGTGGCGACCAGCCGCCGCAGCGCATCCAGCAGTGGCGCGACCGGGTTGTCTCGCAGCAAATCCCGGCGTTCCGCGTCCGTCAGCCCGTGCGACGCAGTGACCACGACCTGGCCGTGCCGGCGGTCGGCGACGATCCCGCCGGGCAGTTCGCTCGGCCAGGCCGCAAACGTCTCTGCCGGCAGCGTCACTCGCGTTTCCCTGTGATGCTGACGAAGCGCTGCTTCGGTGACTGCCGCGTAGATCTGCTCGTACTCGTAGTACAGCTCCGTCGGCCGTTGTGGGTCGAAATAGCTGTGGATCAGCTTGTCCAGTTGCAGGTACCGCACGTCATGGCCGTCCTCGACGGTGCTGCCGACGAAGATGTACGAGTAACTGCTTTCGTCCCGGTAGAAACCCCGGATGTCGTCGCGCAGGTGGAGCTTTCGGCCGAGTGTCCGGCAGGCGTCGATCAGTTGTTGTGTGTCGTCGTCGACCAGTGGAGAGTCTTCGGCGACCGGTGCCGTCGCCTGTTCGTCGGCAGCGGCGGTAATCGCGACCGGCGGAGACGCCGATGTGGACGGCGCGTCCGGGCGTTCGGACACGACCTGCTCGGCCGTGCGACCGGAACGTTCGGAGGTGGACCACGCGAGCAGTGACGCAAGCATGGTGTCGCGGATGCCCGGGTCGAACGGGACATCGAAGACGCGTGAAGGAATCGGATCGACGCGGGGGGCGAACATGGCTTCATCGAATGCCGCTACCGTGCCGAACACCGCGACGAACTGCAGCCAACCGACGGCGACCGCCGTCCGCAACAGCGGGCTGGCGCGACTGGTGAGCACGCAAATGATCGCCAGCACGGCTGATGTCACCGCGACGATCGCCCGCGTTCCCATCATGTCGATCAGGTAGAAGCCTGCGACGAACGTCCCGACGATCGAGCCCAGAGCACCCCAGGCATAGACGTTGCCCACCGTCACGCCGGTGTGCCTGCTGTACAGCAGCGCCAGGCTGGCGACCACCGGCGAGATTGTGCCCAGGGCGAGTGCCGGAAGAAGAAAGATTGCAGCCACGATCAGCAGGATCCAGCTCGGCCAGTCCAGAAAGTCCGGCCGTTCCAGCGAGAGCATCAGCGAATCCAGCCAGAGAACCGAAAAACACAGTACGCTGCAGACGGCGAACAGCCACGGCAACAGACGCCGCGGATGAAAGCGGTCTGCAAGCCACCCTCCCAGGAAGTTCCCGAGAGTCATCCCGGCCAGCACGACACCGATCACGGACGTCCAGGTGTACAGCGAACTGCCGACGTGCTTGGCGATCAGCCGCGAAGCGGTCAGCTCCAGCACCATGATCGCCATGCTCGAAAGAAACACCAGCAGGTTGCACGTCCAGCGGATTCGGCGGGCGCCGGGAACGGCTCCGAACGCCCCCAGCACACCGTGGCTCGTCCCTGCGGGCGATGTCGGGGGCGGATCCGGTTCGCTTGCGCCGGTCGGGCCCCTCCCGGAGGTCGTCTGGGCCGCAGGCGTCGGATCGGCGACTCCGTCGCCGCCGGGCGAATCGGATTCAGCGTCGAGGGGGCGGTGTTCGTTCATGAGCCACAGCTTGGCTTCGGGAAGTCTGTGTAGGTTGGTCGAAATGCCGTGAAAATCCGTGCCACGCAGTCGATGCAGCGAAGATCTGGCGCAGCATACCGATGCCGCGGAGTCGATGGAATCCGCGGCGGGTGCCATGCTGCCGTCGATCGGCGGGTCCGCGGGCTGATTGAACGCGCCAGCGGCAGGGTCTAGGATTCGAGGCTGTGCCCGGACCGGCGAGTGTGACGGCGTCGGGTGGCCGGCACGGGAGACGTGGGCCGCGCCCGGACGACAATTTCACGGGTCGGTGATTTCTCGGTCGGGCGGTCACTCGAGATCGCGGATGCGCGCCCCGGCCACTGCGATTCGCGGTTCGGCGTGGAAGCCGGACGGCGCGTCGATGCGGCGACGCCGCGATCCGCGTCGCACCGGCCTGCGGGAGGTCAGCTTTTCGACGGGAACGAACGTGATGATGCCACGGCGTGAACTGTTTCCCGGCGTGCTGGAGATGAATTACCAGGCCCGCCGGCGGCTGGGATGCTGTGTGTACCTGGTGTACGACGCAGACGAGTGGATGCTGATCGACATCGGATACGAAGAGACGGTCGATGAGATCGTCGACATGATCCGCCAGATGGATTTTCCGCTGGCGCAGTGCAAATACGTCGTGGCGTCCCATGCGGATGTCGACCATGTGCAGGGGCTGCATCGGCTGAAACAGGCCTTGCCGAACGCGCAGATCGTGGCCCATCCGGAGTCGGCGGATCTGATCGAACAGGGGGACCGTGTGACGACCTACGCGGAAATCCCCGCTCAGGGGATCTCCATTGATCTCCGTCCGGTTCCGGTCGACCGGCGGGTCGACGAAGGTGACACGCTGACCGTCGGCGGGAGCACGCTGAAGGTCTGGCATACGCCCGGCCATACCGAAGGCCAGCTCGCG
>RFHO01000050.1 GCA_003696385.1 Planctomycetota bacterium
GCCCATGACACGTCGTCAGCACCCCGATGCACGCCCATGCCCACCACCATGTCGACCGCCTCACACGCCCGACGATCCCGAAATCCCGCGCGGCCCCGTCACTGCCGTATCCCGAATGCGCTCTCATTGCACCGCTTCCCTTTCCGTTCGCATCCCGGTCGTTTTCGCTCCGCGCTCCGGCCGGATCCGTCACGGCCCCGGAACGTCCAGCAGGTACACCACCCCGTCATTGGCCGCGACGGCCACTCGCCGGCCGTCCACCGACCACGCCGCGGCATACGTGACCACCGGCAGATCGCGTGAAAAGAACGGTTTGCTCTCCGAAGGTCGCCACAGCAACAGCGTGCCGCTGTATCCCAGACTCAGCAGGCGGCCCGCTTTGTCGAAGGCCACACGGTACACGTCGTCGTCGTGGCCCAGCAATCGTGCCCGGGGCTGGGGATTCCCCAGCGACCACAGCAGCACCGGGCGCTGCGCACCGATTCCCACACCGCCAGCCGCCAGCGTCTTTCCGTCCGGGCTGATGTCCAGCGTGTACACCGGATGTTCCGCTCCCTCGTACCGCCGTCGCTCCGATCCGTTCTCCGCATCCAGTTCCCGGATCGTCTTGTCGCTGCCCGCCGCCACCACGGCCTTGCCGTCCCCGGTGAAACACGCCGCATACACGCTGCCGTCGAAGGTGGCCAGCGTGCGGACCGCCTTCTTCGCCGAGACGTCCCACAGCCGCAGCGTCTTGTCCGAACTGCCCGACACCAGCTTCCCCCCGTCCGGACTGAACGCCACGCAATACACCTGCCCGCCGTGACCGCTCAACGTGGCGACCGCCCCCGCCGACGCAATCTGCCACCGCTTCACCGAACCATCGTCGGACGCCGTGAACGCCGTACTGCTGTCCGCCGCGAACGCCACGCCGCGCACGGCACCGCTGTGACCGGCAAGCACCTGCGCCGCATCCCGTCCCGGTGGCTCCGCGGGCTGCGGATTCGGCGGTGTCGGATCGAACGCATACAGCCTGTCGCCGGCTGCAACCACCAGCTTGCTGCGATCCGGCGAATACGCGGCCGCCAGAGGCTCGCCCGCCAAACCGATCCGCAACTGCTCCTGCCCGTTGCCGGCATTCCACAATCGCAGCGTCTTGTCCGCACCACCCGAAGCCAACTGCTGGCTGTCCGAACGGAACGCCACGACCCGCACCGGCCCCTGGTGACCGCGCAGCGCCCGGACGGGCGCCCCGTTGCTCACGTTCCACAGCTTCACTGCGCCGTCCGCTCCCGCCGTGGCCACCACCGCGCTGTTTCCCGAAACCGCCAGGTCGTGCACCGCCTGCTCGTCAGCCACCTGCACCCAGCTTGCCAGCAGCCCCGCGTTCAACAAACGCCCATCAGCCGACACACACACGAACGACTTGTTGTCATTCAGCAACCGTCCCGACACCGCCGCGCCCGGAAGCCGGTGAAACTGCTGCACACGTCCGTCCTGAGCCCGAATCAGCAAGACCCGTCCGTTACCCGCGGTCGCCAGCAACGTGCGACCATCACGAGACCAATTCAGCCCGCTGATCGCCGCACCCGCCACCGATGCCCCCACGCTGAGCACCTGTTGCCCGTCCGCGATCCCGAACACGTGCACCGCCCCATCCGACGTCCCCACCGCCAACCGCGCACTGTCCGCCGTCGCTTCTGCCGCCGTCACCGCTTGGGGCAGCGTCAACCGGCGTAACGGCTGGCGGTCCGCCGTCTTCCACACCCACAGCAACTTGTCCGTTCCCGCGCCATACAGGTACGTCCCGTTGGGCGTGTACCCGATCACACGCACCGGTCCCTGCGGACCGCTCAGGGTTCCCGCCGCGGCTCCGTCGCCCGCCTTCCACAGAAACACCTTCCCACCGGAGGATCCCGCCGCCACGAACTGCCCCGCCGGATGGATCGCCACGCTCACCAGATCTTCCGCCGCAGCGGGCAGCTCCCGTTTCACCGCACCGTTGGAGAACTGCACCAGCCGGACGCGACGGTCCGCACAGGCCACCGCGATGGTCTGTCCGTTCGACGCGATCGCCAGCGCCACCACGTTGGCCGGCAGCTCGATCGTCCGAACCACTTTCCCGTCGCTGCGGTTCAACAGCCGGATCACCCGGTCCCCGCCGCACACGGCCACTTGCCCCCCCTGCGGGTGAACCGCCGCCGACACGGCCTTGGAACCGCCTTTCGTCACGGCGATCGCCGGCGGATTCGACGACCAGCGCTTCAACGTCCCGTCCGCTCCCGCCGTCATCAGATACGCGTTGTTCGGCGTGAACCGCAATCCGGTCACCGCTCCAGCCTGAGCGCCCCAGCGCACCGCACTGCCGTCGGCCACCTTCACCAGGTGGATGAACCCCTGGTCGTCCCCCGCCGCCGCATACTGGCCGTCCGACCGCAACGCCACTCGCGTCGGCACCCCGCCGGCCAGTGCCACTTCCCGAATCGGCTTTCCCGAACCGTCGAACAGCCGCAGTTTCCGGTCGGCTCCCACCGTCGCCACCGTTCCGTTCGCCGCCACCGCCACCGACCGCGCACCGCCCGCGTGCATCGTCAGATCGCCCAGCGGCGTATCCCGCGGAATCTCCCACAACCGGATCGTACGGTCCATCGAGCCCGACGCGATCCACCGCCCATCCGGCGACACGGCCACACAGAGCACGAGCTTCGTATGGCCGCTCATCGTCCGCACCGGTGCAAGGGTCCGTGCGTCCCACAGCCGCACGGTGTTGTCGAAGCTCCCCGTCACGATCCACCGACCATCCGGCGAAAACCGGACGTCGTACACCGGATCCGTGTGGCCGCTCAACCGCGCCTGCGGCGATTGCCCATGCACCACGCCACGCGCACCGCACACGCACCACACCAACGCCGCCAGCACCAGCCCCCAGCGTATCGATCGCAGCCTCATGACAGACTCCTTCACACACCACCCGAACGCACCAACCGCGGTCCTCCCGGCAAACCATCCCACACGGCGCGGCACCCCTGCCCCTCAGAAACCGCCGCACCGTTCACGCCGACGGCGCGCTCTCACCGGCGCTCCACCCGTGCGCCGAAAACACACGCCCCCCGTGCGTTCTGCCCAATTCGGCGCCGGAATGCAACGATCCGGCCCGCAGAAAACACCGGCCCCGCCACCGAAACCGCACCCGATCCCCCAAGCCGCACCCCGGCGCGCGGCTCCACTGCGACCACCCGGTCACCGCGGCCCCACACCGTCGACCGTCGCCCCCAACCACCGCAGAATCCGTTGCTGAGCGGCCGCGATGTCCCCCAGCCGTACCAGGCGTTCCGAATCCAGCAGCCGCTCCACCTCAGACGCCAGCTCCTCCGGCAGCGTCCCCAGCACGTACGCCACC
>RFHO01000387.1 GCA_003696385.1 Planctomycetota bacterium
CTCCGAAGGGCGAGGACTTCGAAGAGCGGATCCTGTGGGGTGGGCTGTTCAATTCCGCGTGGCGCCTGCCGCCACCGGAGAAGCAGGCCCGGCTCCAGCGATGAAACACGCCAGCCGACTCGTGAACAGGCCGGGCGAGGATCCGGAACGATGGCGCGCTGCGGCGCACGACCGCACGCGCGAAAAAAGCTCGGGTGGGGTGTCGGCGAAAGAGTAGGCGCTCGCCCGAATATGCCCCACGCAGGCATATCCGGCTACCCTTTCGACCGACGACCCACACCCGATGTCCGTGTTCGCTTTGACGTGTGTCGCCGGTTCTCCAGGCACGCTTCGCCACCGGGGCTCCGAGCGTGCGCCGCCGGCGCACCGGGCTCGCGTTTCGTCACCACGTCACTTCAAGGAAAGCAGCCTCACCGCGGCTTCACCTGCGCTCCCGACGGCAACTTCACGGCCGCGGCGCACGGCATTTGCACTGCGCCGTCACGGTCGAAGCTCACAATAGGCAAACCGCGTGCCGCACGGAGGCAACCGCGGTTTGGAAAGCGTAACTTCCTTTCGCACAAGAGCGTTCTGCGCCACGTGATGATCGGACGACGCTGTTTTCGGATGGACCGGACGCGGCTGCCCTGCCGCTTTGCTGCTCACGTCTGCTCAAGCATTGCGCACGGGCGGGGACATGTACGTGCGATCGGTTTGCAATCCGCCTGCGAACAGGTGATCCTGATCACTGGCTGAAGTCCCCGATTCTGCAGTCGTCCCCGCAACCCTCGGTCGGATTGGCGCGATGAATGCCGCCGCTCCTACTTCCCGGGCCTCCCCGAACGACCGTCCACACCCCCAACAGATCGGGCGGTACGTGGTCGAAGGGCTGATCGGAGCCGGGGGATTCGGCGACGTCTATCGGGCGCTGGATCCGAATCTGAATCGCGTGGTCGCGATCAAGGTCTGCCGCAGCACCGATGAAAAGGTCATCCGCGAGTTCGAGCGCGAAGCGCAGCGGCTGGCCCAGTTGTCGCACCGCAATATCGTCCCGGTGCATGACACCGGAACCTGGCAGGGTCGACCGTACCTGGTGATGGAATACGTCGGCGGCGGCAGCCTCGAACGCTGGCTTCTGTCACGCGTCCCACGCCCCGACTACGGACAGATCGCGCGGCTGATTGCCGACATCGCCGACGCGCTCGGATTCATCCACCGGCAGAACTTCGTTCATCGCGACGTCAAGCCGCGGAACATTCTGGTGCAGGAGGTCGAGGAGGGCCTGCCTATCGTCTACCTTTCCGATTTCGGCCTGGCCGCCAGCGAACACGAGCAGCTTCGCGAACCTCCCACGATCCTGGGTACCGAGGCCTATATGGCCCCGGAACAGGCTGCCGGCAAAAGCCACGCCGTGGACGGTCGGACGGATATCTACAGCCTCGGGGTCGTGCTGTTCAAACTCCTCACCGGACGCCTGCCCTTCCAGGCCAACAGCCGCGAAGAATACCGAAAGCTGTTGCGTCTCAGCGAACAGCCGCCCTCGCCGAAGGATTTCGTTCCAGAGGTCCCCGACGAACTGGCCGGAATCTGCCGCAAGTGTATGGCAAAGCGTCCCTCGGACCGCTACACGACTGCTGAAGACCTGGCTGCGGACCTGCGCCGCTTCGCGGACCGTTTCGAGGCCGCCCGCGTCCGCGGAGTCGGAATCTCCGCCGCCGTCGCCGATACGCCCCGTGCACGCTGGCGCGAAGCGCTGCGACGCGTCCGACCCGGTCCGCTGGTGCTGGCCATCGCGCTTTCCGTGACCGCAGCCCTCGCGTTCTACTGGGGCGAGCACTACCTGGCCTCACGCCTCGGCGGCCCAACCACAACGGTGATCGTGGATGGCGACACGATGCCCTGCATCGTCTTCAGCGAACCGCGCGAAGCGGACATACACGCGATCCGGGTGGTCGGCGACACGCTGATGATGGAATCCCAGGGACTCGCCGTGGTGGGCCTCCGACCACCTGCACCGGCTTCCGATTTCTCCGTGTTCGAGTGCGTGATCCGGCAATCTCGCACCTCGTCCGGTGTCGCTGTGCTGTTCGAGATCGCGGCCGTGGACTCCCCCACCACACGCTTCACCGCCTTCGCCCTGTTCGTCAACGCCGACTTTGGCCCCGGTCTGCAGCGCACCGTCCGCTTGGAAGAAGTGTCTTTCCGCCACGACGGGCGTGTCGTCGACCGGCGTGTCATCGCCGAGGAACAGGTGCGAACCGGCCAGACCCTTGGAAGTGTCACTGTTGAACTGCTGTTCCGCGATGGGCGGCTCTTCGACATCTACATCGACCGCCAGGCGGCCCCGTCGCTGCACGATGCCATCCTCGAACTCCGGGGACGTCCTCTGCCGAGACAAATCGTCGCACCGCTGGGATTCTGGGTGGAACGGTGCGCAGCCCGGTTCACCGACATCACGATCGATGCCGCCCGGCCCGACCTGATCATCCGGCAGCGCACCGACGGCAGCCGTTGACCCGAAAAGCGCCCTTTGGCGTGCGGCACGTGTAGCCCCCCGGACAGCAGCGCACAACTGATGCACCAGTGGATTGAGCGGCTCGGTGCCCGCGAACCCGAACGTCCGCACATAACATGGACACTTGATCACAATGACAGATGACATTTTCGATTTCTTGGAAAATTGCACCCAACTACATTGCGTGAGATACAATCCGCGTCGTACAATGCCCCTGCGAAGTCCAAGTAAGACAAGTGTGTGAGTCCCGCACATCAGTCTGTTTCGGTCCCGGCGCCCGACGCAACGCGCGGCGGGGAGTTACCGCCTCTCAACGGCGACTCCGCAAATGCCACGGCGCCCGGCGTGACTGGAGGACGCCGTTTCGTGGGCTTCGTGGCGTCGCGGTGAACCGCGTGGATCACGGGCCGACAAGCTGGCGTTCAGCGCATACGAGGCCATTGATCCCCGAAGCCTCCGGCCGCACCGACGGGCACGGTTGCGACAGCCTTTCGTCCGGGGTCCCATCGCGATCGTCCGCAGACCTCGACCGAACCGCGTCGCGATGGCATGTCATCGAAACGGGAGAAACGACATGGACACTTCGTACGACCCGCATTCCCAGTTCTCGGCGCAGAATCCCTCCGTCGCCAGCGCCGCCGACAGTGTCCACAGCGTCGTCGAAGAATTTCGAACGGCGGTCAAAGAGGCGGCCCGCGAAGGGCGCCCCATCCCCCCTCTGGCTGAATTCGTCGACCGTGTCCCCCTGGAACAGCGCAAGCAGTTGCTCCGCGAGCTGGCTTCCGCGGCGCTGTTCGGTGAGGTCGATGACGAGGTGACCATTCGGCTTCAGGACCTGGTCAGCGGATTGCCGCCGGAACTGGCGGGCATCGTACACGAAATGTACGCCTCCTCGGGGAATTCGGCGGATAGCGCGGCCACCGGACAGGGGGGCATCGAGCAGACACCGTGGGCGCCGACGAGGGACGATTCCTTGCCCGGGCGGTCGACCGGCGCATTCGGGAGCAGCGCAGTGTCCCCGCCAAAGTCAGACAAAAGTTCGCTCATCCGGCTGGGGGAACTGCAGCGAGTCCACTATCGGTGCCTGAAGGTCTATTTGGCCAATGCACCGGGCGATCAAGTTCCACAGGAGGTTGCCATCCTCCGACTGAACCGGCCGCTGACCGCTGAAGAGACGGCCGAGCTGCGTACCCAGACGATGCGACTGGCACAGTCGGTTGACGCACACCTTCAACCTGCTCGCGAAGCCTCTTTCGACGAAGCGACGGCAGCGTTTCTGGCACCGCTGATCGAACTGATTCCGTTGAAGCGATGGAAGAACACCCGCCGGCCGGCCTGGGATGAACTTGCCGCGGCGGTGGCCGACATTGCGGAACACCTGGACCGACTGCACAGCCAAGGCTTCGTACACGGCCTGATCAATTCCAGCACGGTCGGCGTCACGCGTGGCGGGCGCGCGGTCGTGCGTGATGCCTTCCCACCGCTGATTCATCGACTGGCGGCGGAGACCGATGACGACCTGATCCCCGACCAGTTCCATTTCCTGCCTCCGGAACGACTGGCGGGTACTCGAGTCGTGCCCGAACCGCAGGACGACGTCTACGGGTTGGGCATCATTCTCTACGAGCTGTGCACCGGAGCCCCTCCGTTCCCCGTCCATTCGCTGGGTCAGTACCGAAAGCTCGTTACCGACAAGGAAGCACCGCCACTGCGCGTGCGGAATCCGAGGGTTCCCGCCGAGCTGGAAGCGATTTGTCTGCGCTGTCTGGAGATCGATCCACAGCGTCGGACGACCGGCGCAGCGGATCTGGCGAAGGCTTTGCGGACGTTTTCCGAGGAAATGAAATGTTCGGCAGCCGAAATCGGCTCGCCGATCGGCGTCGGAGATTCCACGGCGACCGTCGAACTGCATGGGCAGGATACGGCACACGACTCGACACGGTCACAGTCCGAGTCCTCTTGGGCGTCGGTGCTGAGCGAACCGCGACGTTCGGTCGGTTCGCTGGTGGTCCTGTTCGCGGTGTTCGCCGCTTTGGTCGCGACACTCGGCTACCTTCTGGGACGTTCCGGAGCCGCCGTGGCTGTCCCCGATCCCGCAAACGCGGACGGCGATCGCACGCCGAAAGTGATCGGGAAGCGGCAGCCGCTCGAGCGGCTGGCCGTGCGTCTGCTGGTGACGCCTCCGTTCCAGGAACCCTTCACGCTGGTGCCGGAAAACGACGGAGCGGGACTGCAGGTCCACGCTCCGAATTATCCGCCGCGGTTCCTGGCCCTTCACGCCTACCGCGACGCCAAGTCCGACTACGAAATCGAGGCGACCTTCACTCAGGCCGATCTGTACGGAGGCTTCGGGATCTTTTTCGGCGGCGCCCGGAACGCAAAAGGCGAATACGAACTGCACTGCTGGGAAATCGATTCGTTCGCCGGCCAACCGTTCGCACGCGTGCTCACCTACCGCGTCGGCCCGGGTGGAGACATTCCGTCTACGCACACCTACTGCAAATTCGACCTCCCCAAGGATTCCCGGCCGCAGGTGCGGTTGGGAGTCCGTCTGGAGCGGGGTAGGCTGGCCGCTTTTCTGCTGGACGGTCAGCCGGTCGCACGAGCCTTCGAAGACTTCACGATTCAGCGGCGGTTGATGAAGCTTCCCGACACCTACACCGGGATCTCGGGATTCCGCTTCCAGGCGACCGACGTCCATGTGACGGATCTGCGAATCAACGGCGAACGGTACGGCTTCGAAATCCCGCAGGAGTGATCCCCCGCCGATCGGCCGCGGTGGCTTCGACGTGGTCCCCTGCACGGCGTGTC
>RFHO01000051.1 GCA_003696385.1 Planctomycetota bacterium
GACGCCGGGATGGTTCCTGCGGCTGTACGCCGCCGAAGTGCTGGCGCAGAACCCGGTGCTCGACGACGCGAAAGGCTTCCGCAGGCAGGCGCTGCAGCGTCTGCGAAGCGACCCCGAGCCGTCGGTACGACTGGCCGCCGAGCGCGGCCTGAAAACACTGCAGTGACCGCCGGAGCACGACCAGCGGAGGCCGTATCATTGGAAGAATGAACGGTATCGGGAAATGGGCTGCCCGGTTCCGGTAGACGGTGCGTCCGCTGTCGGCATACCAGGCGGGGCGAGTCTCGGCTGGGGGCCGCGGCCAGAGGGCGCCGCAAGCGCCAGCGTGAGGGACGGCGGCTCGTGGATGTGGTGCCGCGGTGTGGACGCGGGAGACGCCGTTCACGGTCGGTGGTCGGGTGTTTGGTCACCACCGTTCGCAGGGGCCGTTGGGGACCTTGATCAGGGCGGTGGCGATTGGGGAGCGACGCTGGCCGTGGCGGCGTTCGGCTTCTTCGGCCAAGGCGTCGAATTCGGCGAAGCTGGCGAGCCGCCGGAAGCGGGCTTCCAGGTCTTCGGGCATGGCCAATGTTGCACCGTACCAGGCGGCGAACTTGCGGAACAGCACGCAGGCGTATTCGCCGTGCTGCCGAGCCATCAGTTGGAAGTGGCGACGGAGGAAGGCGATCTTCTCGGGGACGGCCGGGAGGAAGTCGTGTGGGTGGCCGTTGGCGGCGGCGAACAGTCGGCGGAACAGCCAGGGGTCGAGGATGGCGCCGCGACCGATGGCAATGGCCGCGCAGCCGGTTTGAGCGAACATTCGCTGGGCGTCGGCCACGGTCCGGATGTCGCCGTTGGCGACCACGGGAATGTGGCGGACGGCTTGGACCACGGCGCGGATCCCCGGCAGGTCGACGCGGCCGGTAAAGCCCTGCTGGCGGGTGCGCCCATGGATAGTCACGGCTGCGACGCCGACGGACTCGAAGGCGGCGGCCAGCTCCGGGGCGTTGATGTGTTCGCGATCCCATCCGAGCCGCATTTTGACGGTGACGGGGATGCGGACGCTGTCGACGACTCGGGCGACCAGTTCGACGGCGGCGTCGCGGCGGCACATGAGGCGAGCGCCGCCGCCCTGGCCGTTGATCTTGGCCATCGGGCAACCCATGTTGATGTCAATGCCGCGGTAGCCGCGCTGTTCGAGGTGTCGGGCGGCACGGACCAGTTCGTCCGGATTGCCGCTGTAGATTTGTACGGACAGCGGTCGGTCTTCGGCGGAAGTATGGATCAGCTCGAGCGACTTCGGACGCCCAGAAAGCAGCAGGGTGGCCTGCACCAGGTCCGTGGTGGCCAGGCCGAGGCCGCCGAGTTCGCGGACGGCCACGCGGAATGCCCAATGCGTGTAACCGGCCAGCGGAGCGAGAAAGAACCGCGTGGGAATGCGGCGGGGGCCGATCTGGATTGGGCCGGCCGGCAGGACACCTGCGGATGCGTGTCGGCTTTGGTCGGATTGCCCGACGGGATGGTGGACGGCAGTGCTCATCTGGCACACTTTACAACGATGTGGGCAGTGGATATTCTTTTTCGCCCGAAATGATGGCCGGGAGCCGAAGTTGTAGTGCTGGCGGCTTTCGGCGGCAATGGCACAGGCCGAAACGGTGGTGTGGTGAGGCACGCCGCACCTTCACCGTATGCACCCCTAGCTCAATTGGATAGAGCATCGGTCTACGGAACCGAAGGTTGCAGGTTCGAGTCCTGCGGGGTGTACTGAGGACGGTGATTGCGACGCCGGAGTGCGCAACGCTCCGGCGTTTTTGTTTTGCGCCGGGGGAGGCGTGCGTGCGGGCTCGGTAGTGGGGACGCCGTTCGTGGGACGACTCAGGGCGTTCGGCCGGATGCGGGTGGCGGCGGTGGGATCCGCAGCGGTGGTGGTTCGAATTGGCGAGCGAGCGATCGCCAATGCTCGGAGCCGTAGACTCCGGCCTGAGCCGGATCGAAGGGGTGAAAACCGACGGCCAGGGCCGGTGAGTCGGGAGCCAGGCGGAAATCTCTGTGCGCAGCGTCGGTGAAACGGGGGTCGGCGACGATCGAGCCGGTCTCGTGTCCGGCCGCTTGCCAGGCGGCGAGGTCCTTGTTGAGGAACCGCACGGGTCGGCCGGACGCATCCCAGTAGCAGTTGTTGCGGCTGAGGTATTCGAGGCGGTCCCACGGTCCGCGAAGCAGGACGCCCCGGTCGAAGTAGACGATGTTGTTTTCGAAGGTGAACGAGCGGTGTGGTTCGACCCGCGTGGCCTGAAGTTGATACAGTTCTCCGAAGGCCAGGATGTTGTTGCGAACGACGTTTTCGCGGCCGTAATGCTGATGGAATCCGCCGGTCTTGGTGTCGTAGACCAGGTTGTTTTCGAACAGGATGCCGGAGCTGCCTTCGTCGGTGTACAGTCCCCAGCCGCCGTACGAGTATGAGTGGATGTCGTGGAACACGTTGTTGCGGACGACGGTTCCGGGGGATGGGCCGAGCGTGTAGATGCCGCCCAGGTCGCTGAGCACGGCCTGGCCGATGTGGTGCACGTGGTTGAAGGCGACGGTGTTGTGATGGGCGAGGCTCGGTGCGTAGCCCCAGCGCCAGCCGACGGAGATGCCGGTGTAGTACAGGTCGGCGATTTCGTTGTGCGTGACGCGGTTGTGGGGGCTGTGTCCGATCCAGACGCCGACGGCGCAGGGCAGGATGCGGCCGCATTGGCGGACGATGTTGTTGTCGACGACGATCCGTGAGGTTCGTTCGCGCGGATCGGAGGCGATCCGTGTTTCGCCGATGCGGACGCCACCGGCGCCGGCGTCTTCGATCAGGCACTGCTGGACGCGGCAGTCCGTGCAGGCCTGGCGGAACCAGATTCCGTACCGACCGAAGTGTTGCAGGCGGCAGTTCTGGAAGGTGATGCGTGTTGCGCCGTCGACCTGAACGACCGCGTCCACGTCGGCGGCGGCCTGTTGCGGACCGAAGCCTTGCGGCGGCATGTGCCAGTCGGCATAGGCGAAGGTGATTCCCTCGAAACGAATGTCGTGCACGGGGCGATCGGCTGCGGCGTCGCCGGCGATGATCAGGAGCCGCTCCAGGCGGGGGGCGATCACCGTCGCCTGGGAGACGTTCTCGTTCGGGCGGGCGTGGTAGTACAGCGTGCCGTCACGGTCGAGGAACCATTCTCCGGGTGTGTCGAGTGCGGCTGGGAAGTTCTCCAGGTGAAATCGTGTGTTCGCCCGCAGCGGATTCCACGGTTTCATTACGGGACCGGAGATCACCACCGCCGGCGGAGTGGACTGGACGGCATCCAGCCGCCGCCGTGTGACGTCCCACTTGTGATAGGCGACGAGGTTGACGTCCCGCAGTGCTCGTGGCGGAATGCCGTTCAACAGCGCGGCGACTTCGGAACGGACGCGAATGGTCTGCCGACCGTGCCGCGGACGACGGTCCGGGCCGGACGGAAGGACGTGTTCGGAGACGTCCCGCATGTAGAAGTAGAACTCGTCCGGTTCCCGGGCCCGAACGGCACGGCGGCCGTCGACCCAGAGCTGTTCGAAGTACCAGTGCCCGGCGGCCACCCGCGGCAGGTGCGTCTTCCAGATGCCATGCGAATGCCGCTGCCAGCCACGGACGCGTGTTCCGCCGCTGAGGACGACGGCTCCGCCGGGAAGCGCCGTCCAGACGACCGGTGCGGAAGGACCGGCGCCGCTGTCGCGCGGACCGAGCGTGAGCGGCTCGGCAAGCTCGTACCGACCGGGTGCGATGAACACGTGCAGCGGACCGGCGGGCGGCGACGCTTTCAACGCGGCTCGCACGGCATCTCGGGCGCGGTGCACGGTGGCGAACGGTCGCTGCCGCGTACCCGGTCCGTTGTCGTCGCCCTGCGGCGAAACATAGAAATCAGCTCGAACAGAAACGCTGCAGGCTTCGATCGCCCACAGGAGCAGGAGCAACGGTGCGAGTGTGCGGCACATCGTCTCGGTCCTTCCGTCGTCGAGGGCGAAGCTTTCAGCAGTTCGCGCTGCGAATCTCCTGGCTGTGTAGCACAGCGACGGCGGCGGAATCAACGCGACGGGTTGCGTGAGAGGCCGCAGCAGGCGGTGCGGCGGCCGGCCGCGGGAATCTGCGTGCCGGGCCGCGCAACGGACACCAGCGGGGGATGTGGCAGCAAGGTTTTCCGGAGGGTGCGCCGTGCGGGTGGCCCGCCACCGACCGGTTGTGATCGGGATGACGGCTCGTGTGCCGATGACGAGGTGAGCCGATGAGCGAAGCCGATCGGCAGAAGTGGGACGCGAAATACGCGAAGTGCGAGTCGCCGCGCGCGTGTGCGCCGGATGCATGGCTCGTCGAGTGCGTCGATCGGTTGATGGCGTCGTTCGGGGCGTCGACGGTGTTCCGCGATTTCTCGGAGCCGGCCTCGGACGCTCCCCACGGAGCTTGGACCGCGCCGGCCGCGGCGAGGGTGCCGAGAGCGCTGGACGTGGCCTGCGGGTTGGGTCACAACGCCGTCTGGCTGGCGTCGCGCGGGTGGCGGGTGACGGCTGTGGATATATCCTCGGTGGGGCTGGAGCGTGCGCGGAGGGCGGCGGAGGGGCGGAGCGTGGCGGTTCGCTGGGTGTGTGCGGACCTGGATTCGTGGGAACCGCCCGTGGAACAGTTCGAACTTGTGGTCGTTTTCCGGTTCTGGGATCGTCGGATCCTGCCGCGGTTGATCGAGCGGGCGTTGGTACCGGGAGGAGCCGTGGTTCTGGAGAGCTTTTCGCGGAGGCAATTGCTCCGGCCGGACACGCATATTCACAATCCGGACTTTACAATCGACGTGGCAGAACTGCCGGCGTTTTTCGGCGGGCTGGAAGTGCTCGTTTGTCGTGAGGTGGACTTGCCGGACCGTTCCGTGGTGCGGTTGCTGGGCCGGCGGCGCGAGCGATGACGTGGTGTCCCGCCAGTCCGCGCAGCCTGTGCGTGCCTCCACAGCCGGCCGGTGCAGGCCGAAGGGCGTTGGTGATGCAACAGGGAGTACGATCGATGCAGGGGTGTGGGTTCGACGGTGCCGGACGGCGGTGGGTGCTTGCGCTGATGGCGTTGACGGTCTGGGCCGGCGTCGGTAGGTCGGTGTCTGCGGCGGCGAAGCACCCGAACGTGGTGGTGTTTCTGGTGGACGACATGGGGGTGATGGATACGTCGGTGCCGTTTCTGACCGACGCGGAAGGCCGTCCGAAGAAATATCCTTTGAACGAGTTCTACCGGACGCCGAACATGGAGCGGCTGGCGGCGCTGGGGATTCGTTTCAACAACTGCTACGCGATGAACGTCTGCTCGCCGACGCGGATTTCGATCATGACCGGTCAGAATGCCGCGCGGCATCACACCACCAACTGGATCAACCCGGATCGAAACAACGGCGGTCCCTTCGGTCCTCCGGATTGGAACTGGCGGGGGCTGACGCGTGGGAGCGTGACGCTGCCGCGACTGCTGCAACAGGCCGGCTATCGGACGATTCACGTGGGCAAGGGGCATTTCGGCCCGCGCGACGCGGAGGGCGGCGAGCCGCTGAACCTGGGTTTCGACGTGAACGTGGGCGGCTGTTCGATCGGTTCTCCGGGCAGCTATTACGGCGAAGAGAACTACGGGGCGGGGACGCGTCGCGCATCGCATGCCGTTCCGCATCTGGAGAAGTACCACGGCACGAAGACGTATCTCACCGAGGCTCTGACCATTGAGGCCAACGCGAGGGTGAGCGAGGCGGTTCGGGCGGGCAAGCCGTTCTACCTTTACATGGCTCACTACGCGGTGCACGCGCCGTTTCAGCCGGATCCGCGGTTCGTCGGTCACTATGCCGATTCGGGAAAATCCAAGCGGGCCCAGGCGTTTGCTTCGATGATCGAAGGCATGGACAAGTCGCTGGGCGACATTCTGGACCACCTGGAAGAGCTGGGTGTGGCGGAAGACACGCTGGTGTTCTTCCTGGGCGACAACGGGACCGATGCCCCGCTGGGGGATCCACACGCGGTGGCCTGTGCGGCGCCGCTGAGGGGGAAGAAGGGAGCCCATTACGAAGGCGGCATGCGTGTGCCATTGATCGTCGCCTGGGCGAAGCCGAATCCGGACAATCCGCTTCAGCGACGGTTGCCGATCCGGGCGGGCGCCATCCAGTCACAGGTGGTCAGCGTGATGGATCTGTTTCCGACGATTCTGGGGTTGGTGGGGGTGCGCTGGCCCGAAACGCACGTGGTCGACGGCCGCCCGTTGGACCGGTTGCTGACGGGGCAGCGCGATCCGTCGCGTGACGAGACGTTTCTGATGCACTATCCGCACTCCCCGCATCGCAGCGACTATTTCACCGTGTACCGTCATGGGCGTTGGAAGGTGATCTACCACTATTTCCCGACCCGGAAGCAGTCCGGCGGGTCACACTATCAGTTGTTCGACCTGGTCCGGGATCCGTTCGAACAGCATGATCTGGCGGACAGCGAACCGGTCGTGCTGCGGCGGATGATGCGGGAACTGGTTGCTGCGTTGCAGGAGCACGGAGCGCAGTATCCCGTCTCGAAGGAGGACCGTCGCACGCCCGTGCGGCCGGTCGTTCCCGCCGGGGAGTGAGCCTTCCGGGGAATGGACTTGCACCTCCGAGCGGGTCATCCAAGGGATCGGCAGAGAAAGGTTGCGGCCGGCCGATGAACACAGGACAAGCGGACGCCAATCACGTGGGCATGCGACGGCGGGTCGGCTTCGTCGCCACGCGGATTTCCGGAACCGACGGGGTGTCGCTGGAGACCCGCAAGTGGTCGGAGGTGCTGTCCCGCATGGGGTTCGAATGTTTCTACATCGCCGGGCAGTCGGACCGCCCTCCGGAGCGTTCGGTGATCATCGAAGAAGCGCATTTTCTGCATCCGACCATTCAGGAGATTCAGCGGCAGGCGTTCGGGACGGAGCGGCGGAACGAACGGCTCACGACGCTGATCCTGGATATCGCATACCGGCTGCGGACGCAGATCATCGATGCGATCCGTGCCAAGCAGATCGACCTGCTGATCGCGGAGAATTCGCTGACCATTCCGATGAACATCCCGCTGGGGCTGGCCATCGTGTTCGTGGTGCAGGAGCTGGGCATTCCCTGCATCGCGCACCACCACGACTTCTACTGGGAGCGCGAGCGGTTTGCGATCAATTGTGTGGACGAGTTCCTCCGCGCGGCGTTCCCACCGACAGCCCGCGCCATCCATCACACCGTGATCAATTCACAGGCGGCCGAAGAACTGAGCCGACGGACGGGCAATTCCTGCCGAATCATCCCCAACGTGATGAATTTCGACGTTCCGCCGCCGTCGCCGGATGACTATGCGCTGCAGTTCCGCCGTTGCATCGGCCTGGCGGAAGACGACCGGATCATCCTGCAACCGACCCGCGTGGTGGCCCGCAAGGGGATCGAACGATCGATCGAACTGGTGCGGTATCTGGAGGACCCGAAGGCCAAGCTGGTGATCACGCACAGCAGCGGGGACGAAGGGGACGGCTACGCCCGGCATATCCGCCGGTTTGCCGAAGTGATGGGCGTTCCGGTGGTGTTTGCGGAACGGTGGGTGTCCGATCGCCGTGGTAGGGGTGAAGACGGTCGACCGATCTTTTCGATCGCCGATGTTTATCCGCAGGCGGAGCTGGTGACGTATCCGTCGACGTACGAGGGGTTCGGCAACGCGTTTCTGGAGGCCGTGTATTTTCGCCAGCCGATCGTGTGCAACCGATACGCGGTGTTCAAGACGGACATCGAGCCGTGCGGATTCCGGACCATTCCGTTGGACGGATACGTGGACGAGGTGACCCTTGCGGAGACGCGGCGGGTGCTGTCCGACCCCGATTACCGTCGGGAAATGGTGGAGACGAATTTCGAGATCGGCCGCCGTCATTTTTCGTACGCGGTGGTCGAACGCGAGTTGCGGTCGATTCTGAACCTTCCGCGGGTTCGATGTGCGCCGCAGGATTTTTCTGTGCCCGTTTCCGACGAATGCCCGTGCGAAGACGCTTAGCACGGCGGTGGCAAATCGACGGAGGACCCGCTATTCTGCGGAGCCGTTGTCGCCGCATGCTTTCGCATCCGGCGGTGGCCAGTGTGGTTTTCCGGCCGCCCGCTGGGGCGGGTGTTGGTGGGGGAAGCCGATCCGAGGGCGGTCCTGAAAGGCCGCGTGGTCCGTTTTGCGGGTGGAGCGCGCTCTTCGAGTCACCCGCTCCCGTTACGCCTCGGATGGGCATGGGGGACGGTGCGAAGCGGCAGTCTTTCGAGAACTGCGTTGATGCGGGAGTCGCACAATGGTCAAGAAGAAGCGGGTCGTTGCCAAATCGGCGGCGACCAAAGCCGGCACCAAGAAAAAGGCCAAGAAGGCCGCCAAGAAGAAGGCGGCCAAGAAGGCCGCGCGGCGGGTCACCGCGCGCGCCCGCGAGCCGCGGAGACTGGTGTGGATCGTCTGCAGCAGCAGCATGAGGGAGCAGGCACGGTTCCCGTATGAAAAACGGGAGGAGGCGGAGGAACTTCTGAAGCGGCTGCAGGAGAAATGGAAGGGCAAGCGGCGCTACTATCTCCAACCCTACAAGGAGCCGCTCAGCGCTGCCGGCGCGTCGACGCCTCTGTCGGCCACCGAGGAACAGCAAACGGAATCGGACGAGGAAGCCAAGTCCGCCGAATCGGCCGAGGCGGAAGAGGCGGAAGAGGAATGAATCGCACGGATCGGTTGCGGTACCGGCCGGTTCACCGCAATCCGGGGCCGTTTGCGGGGGCGTCATTGACTTCGGGCCGCTCCGGTGAATGAGGCAGATCGGACCGGACGGCTTGCCGCGATGGTGTGGATGGTCGTGCAGATACAGCCGGTTGTCGTTCCGCGGACCAGATTCGGGCGATGAGCACGAAGGCGACGAAATCGTACACTCCGTGTGCGACGACCGCGGGTACGATGTTTGGTGCCGCGCCGGTGGAGCTCAGTTCGGCCAGCGCCCCCAGATAGACGCCGAGGATCGTGGCCAGGACGGCGTAGGCGGGCGTGAGGGCATGTAGCAGGCCGAACACGAGAGCGGTCAGCCCGACGGCCGTGGGAGTATCGGTCCATCGCGAGAGCAGCGGTTGCAAGACGCCGCGAAAAAAGAATTCTTCGGCCAGCCCCGCGAGCA
>RFHO01000052.1 GCA_003696385.1 Planctomycetota bacterium
CGTAGAAGCAGGAGACATGGGCCGGGCTGAACAGGGTGATCCGCCGCACGGTGGTGATGTCGGCGATGATGGCCACGTCCAGCAGCAGCGACCCGGTGTGGTAGATCCCGACGATTTCCAGCGGGTGCCCGTTGCACACCAGCGTCCCGCCGATTCCCTTGCCGAACTCGTCCGCGATCGAGCGGCTGACCACGCAGTGGTTCGTGCCGCGGTCGGCGGGCGTCAGAAAACGTCCGGACACCAGAGCGTCCCGGTAGACGGCGCGGCGGAGACGCGAGCGGGTCACCACGTCGGTGCCGAAGAAAAACCGCGGCGGCGCCGCGATCCTTTTGCCGTCGATCTCGTTCACGCGAGCCCAGACCTCGGCGTTCACGGTGCGGACGCCCGGGATGGCCGCGATCTCCCGTTCCCATGCGGCCGGCAGGCGCGAAAACAGCGGAATCGGAGCGCCCCGCTGCACGACCACCAGTCCGGGAATGCGGCCGAAGGCGTCGTCGACCATACGATCCAGACCGTCGGCGACCGAGAACAGCCCGACCATTCCCGCGACGGCCACGGCGAGCCCGAGTGTGGCGAGCGTGCTGCGGAGCGGCCGGCTGAGCAGGTTGCGCAGAGCGAACGCGAACATCCAGTGGAACCCTCATTGCCAACCCGCCGGAGCGGCGGAATCGCTTCCTGACGGCGCGGTTGTGACTTCCGAAGCGAACCGTGCTATAATGGGCACGCTGGAAAGCTCTTACCAACGCCGCGAAGCCACAGCGTCATCGCCGGCTCCCCGCGCCGCGTTTCGGGGCGCCGGGACAGTCCGATAAAGCCGCCGCGCCGGTATGAATCACCCACCAACGGTGGCTCCGTGAGATTCGCCGGCATTCTCATGCCTTTCCCTCAGACCTGCCAGGATCCTTCCCGCCATGTGTCGACCGATTCGGAATGCAACGGCGTTTGCGCGGTGGTTTGTGTTGGTGGTCATCGGCATCGGGGCGTTTGCCGGGGCGGAAGTCGGCGTGCTCAGCGACGTCGCGGCGGCCGCGCCGACCCGGACCATCCGCTTCAACGCGCAGATCAGACCGATCTTCGCGGAGTTCTGTTTGGAGTGCCACGGTCCGGACGCGAGCCGGCGGGAAGCGGACCTGCGGCTGGACGTGGAGAGCATCGCCAAGCAGAGCGTGATCGTCCCGCACAAGCCCGAAGACAGCGAGCTGTACCGGCGGCTGACGACATCCGATCCGGACGAGCGGATGCCGCCGGCGGAAACCGGCAAGCGGCTTTCGGCCGACCAGATCCGGCTGATCCGCGACTGGATCGCGGCCGGAGCGCCGTACGAAAGCCATTGGGCGTTCGAGCCGATCCGACATCCCGAGCCGCCCCGGGTGGGCGATGCGTCGCTGAGCGAGATCGATCGCTTCGTGCTGGCGCGGCTGCGCGCAGCGGGGCTGGATTTCGCTCCGGAGATTTCGCGACAGCAGTGGATCCGCCGTGTCACGTTCGACCTGATCGGCCTGCCGCCGCGGTGGGAAGAGGTGGAAGCCTTCCTGCACGACAACTCGCCGGACGCGTATGAAAAGGTCGTGGACCGGCTGCTGGCCTCGCCCCGCTACGGCGAGCGGTGGGGGCGGCACTGGCTGGATCTGGCCCGTTATGCCGACACGCTCGGCGGCGCCGCCATCGGTTTCACGCGGTTTCCGTTCTCGTACACGTACCGGGACTACGTCATCCGGGCCTTCAACGACGACGTGCCCTACGATCGTTTCGTCACCGAGCAACTGGCCGCGGATCAGTTGGGGCTGAAAGAGAACGACCCGCGGCTGGCGGCGCTGGGCTTTCTGACCGTCGGCATGCAGTTCCGCAATCCGCACGACATCATCGACGATCAGATCGACGTGATCACGCGCGGCCTGATGGGACTGACCGTCGCCTGCGCCCGCTGCCACGACCACAAGTACGATCCGATCCCCACGACCGACTATTACGCACTGTACGCCACTCTGGCCAGCAGCAAGCCGCCGAAGACGCTGCCGGTGCTGGGCACGCCGGCCGACACGCCGGCCTATCGCGACTATCGCCGCGCACGCGAACGCCTGGAACAACTGCGGGACGACTTCGGCCGCGAGCAGAGCGAGGTCATGCGGCATCGGCTGCGGATGCAGGTGGGCCTGTACCTGCGGGAGTTGGCCAAGGGCGTGCCGGAACAGGACCTGTCTTCGACCTTCCTTTCCTATCGCACCGACGATCTGCGTCCGCTGATCCTCAACCGCTGGCGCGACTACCTGAAGAAACTTCCCGATGACGACCCGGTGTTCGGGCCGTGGAAGCAGTTGGCCAAGGTGCCGCCCGAGCGGCTCGCTCAGGCCGCGGCCGAACTGGTGGCCCGGATGAAAAAGGAAAACGGCGATCCGAAGAAGTTCCCGCCGGATCATGCCTTCGCGGGACAACCGCCGCGCTGGAATCCCCGCGTGCTCGACGCCATCGCGCAGCGGAAGCCGAAATCGCTGCTGGAACTGGCCGACGTGTACGGCGCGGTCTTCGCCGAAGCCCAGCGGCAATGGCTGCAGGGATTGCTGGAAGCCGCCCTGGAAGCCGGCCCCGGTGGCACGGTCGTTCCCGACGGCGATCCGCGGCACGGCGCGATCAACAGTCCCGTGCTGCGGCAGTTGCGGCGGCATCTGTACGCCCCGGGCACGCCCTGCGCGGTTCCCGACGAAATCGCGGTGACGCTGCTGAACCGTCCCATCCGCGACAACTACAACGGGCGCAACGAATCGATCCGGAGGCTGGAGCTGACCGCGCCGGGTGCGCCGCCGCGGGGCATGGTGCTTCGCGAAGACGAGCGGCCGGGGGACTTCTACGTCTTCCGCCGGGGCAATCCGATCAACCGCGGACCGCGGGTCGAGGCGCGATTCCTGACGGTGCTCAGCGAGGCCGCTCCGGCGCCGTTCCCTCCGGGAAGACGTCGGTGGGCGCTGGCCCGGGCGATCGTCGACCGCCGCAATCCGCTGACCCGCCGCGTGATCGTCAACTGGGTGTGGCAACATCATTTCGGCGTCGGGCTGGTCCGCACGCCGGACGACTTCGGTTCCCGCGGCGAGCCGCCGACGCATCCCGATTTGCTGGACTGGCTGGCGACGACGTTCTCCGACGTGGACGGCTGGTCGCTGAAGCGGTTGCATCGCCGCATCGTCCTCAGCCGCACGTACCGGCAGGCGGCGCTCGAGGACCCGGTCGCGCGGCGGATCGATCCCGACAACCGCCTGCTGTGGCGGATGCCCCGCCGGAGGCTGGAACTGGAAGCGATGCGCGATGCGATGCTGTTCGTTTCCGGGGAACTGGACCTGACGATGGGCGGCCGCCCGTTCGACCTGCAGAAACGCCCGGCCGTTCCCCGGCGAACGGTGTACGGCTTCGTCAACCGCGACGTGATCCCCAGCCTGATGAGCACCTTCGACGCGGCCAACCCGAACGCCTGTACGGCCAAACGCCCCGAAACGATCGTCCCGCAGCAGACGCTGTTTGCGTTGAATTCCGATTTCATTCAGGACCGGGCGGTTGCATTCGCGGCGCGAGCGCGCCAGGCCGTTCCAAACGATGCGGCCGAGCGGGTCCGCTGGATGTACCGCCGCGCCTTTTCCCGCGATCCGGACGCCTTCGAGCTGGAGCTGGCGCTGCGGTTCGTGGGCTCGGATGCGGACCAACCGGCGGCCTGGCAGCGATTCGCACACGTGTTGCTGGCCGCCAACGAATTCGTGTTCGTGGACTGATCGGGATGCGTGATCCTCGGCCGGCGGTGAAACCGGCCGAGCCGCGGCGCGAACGATGGGAGACCACCACATGAACAGCCGACATGCTCCGAATCCGCTTCCGGTACTCGACGACGACGCGCTGTGTGGGCTGACGCCGCGTTCCGGCGGGACGCTGGCGGAGCGGATCTATCGGCGGGAGTTTCTCCGCCGCAGCGGTCTGGGGCTGGCCACGCTGGCTCTGGCGGGACTGCTGGACGAACGGGCCGCCGGAGCGGTGCGGCGCCCGCATTTCCCGGGTCGCGCCAGGCACGTCATCCACGTGATGCTCAACGGCGGCATGTCGCAGGTCGACACGTTCGATCCGAAGCCCGAACTGACCAGGCGGGCCGGTCAGATGCTGCCTTACGAGAACCTGCAGACCGAGCGCAAGACCGGCGTGGCGCTGCCGTCGCCCTTCCGATTCCGCCGCTGCGGCGAAAGCGGCATTCCGATCAGTGACATCTTTCCGCATCTGCGGGAGGTCGCCGACGAGCTGCTGGTGATCCGCTCGATGCACGCCGAGCTGCCCAATCACGAGATGTCGCTGATGCTGCTGAATACGGGCGACATGCGGCTGGTGCGGCCGAGCTTCGGGTCGTGGCTCACCTGGGGCATGGGCACCGAAAACGCGAACCTGCCGGGCTTCGTGGCGATGGTTCCCGGTGGCATGCCGGTCGCCGGAGCGGCCAACTGGCGTTCGGCCTTCCTGCCGGGGGCGTATCAGGGCACGTATGTGGACACGTCCAAGCCCGACCCGCGGCGGCTGATCGAAAACGTGCACAACAACCGGATGCAGCCGGCCGAACAGCGGGCGCAGTTCGAACTTCTGCAGACGCTCAACGCACGCCACCTGGAGCGGCGCCCGCACGAAGCCGCTCTGGAAGCGCGGATCCGCTCGTTCGAGCTGGCGTACCGGATGCAGATCGAGGCGACCGACGCGTTCGACGTGCAGCAGGAACCGAAGCACATCCTGGAGATGTA
>RFHO01000388.1 GCA_003696385.1 Planctomycetota bacterium
GCGTCGCGGGGGTGCAACACATGTTGCGTCGGAACCCCGGCGCGGTCGGCGGACGGCGGAAACCCTCCGTTTGGTGATGTGGGAAACGGCGTCGTTGACACCGATATGGGGAGGCTCTCGATGAGCGCGTTGCGAACGCGTGTGCTGTGTGGGGCTTTGATCGTCGGGGTGGCGGTGGCGGCCGCGCCCCGTTCGGTGCGAGCTCAGACCGCGGCCAGCCCGATCGTGGGTGGAACGGCGGTCGCCGCGGAGCTGGGGGTCCGGCCCCCGCGATTTGCGTTCGACAATGGGCTGTCGGCGACGGACCGAGCGCGGATCATCGCCAGCCATCTGCTGGCGTTGCAGCAGGTCCATCTGGCGATTCAGTACCTGTTGGCGAACGAGGACCGGATCGTCAAGGGGCAGGACGACTTCTTCAACGCCGCGTTCGGCAAACCGATTCCCAACGTGCATGCGGTGCTGACCCCGGTTCCCGTGCAGGGTCGCGTGACGATCGGCGGACAGGTGCCGTCCACCGGTGGCGGCGGCCAGGGAGGTGGCGGTGGCCAGAATCAACAGGGCGGTAACGTGGGAGCGCTGGTTCTGGAAGGTGATCCGGACACGCAACCGGCGTTCGTGCTGAACATCCGGCCGGGGGATTTCCTGTTCGTCGGCGACCCGTTCGCCAACAACGGTCGCGGTCGGGGCGACGTCGTCCGTGTGCTGGCGGTGCTGAACACGGGGAACAACCAGGGCGGCGGAGGCGGCGGACAGGGCGGCCAGCAGAACACGATGCAGCAGATCGTGCTGGATCCGAACTTCCGCTTCAACCAGAACATTCCCGGCATCATCCGGGCGATGGACAACGACCAGGTGTACCGGATCGTTCGTTTCGAGCCACGCCCCGACGTGAACAAATTCAACCGGGTGCTGGCCACGTTCCGGGCGATCCGCAACGGGTTGCTGGGGTTCGATCCGAACACGGCGGAGGATCGGCTGTTGCCCCAGAACCAGCGGACGATCCAGTACAACGGCCAGTTCGCCGACTTCGAGCAGATCTGGGGCCAGGGCGTCGGGGTGTTTCCGACCAACCCCTTCATGCCGAATCAGCAGGGCAATCAGAACCAGATGCAGCCGGTGAACGCTCAGGCGTTCCCCAGCCTGGATCCGTTTCTGCGGTTCGGGGCCTTCGATCCGGCCAATCCGGGGATGCCGCCGACGTTGGCCGCGGACCGTCTGTTGCGGCAGGCCGGCCTGTCGAATTCCGATTCCTTCGAACATTTGATGAACCTGCAGATGCGACAGATGGATCCCACGGTGCTGCCGTTGCTGTGGACACAGGACAACGACCTGCCGCCGAACGTGATGGCCGGAATGCCGGGTGTGGATGATCTGCGGCCGTACTACCGTTACCGTCAGACGATTTTCGGTGAGCCCGACAATCCGTTCATCCAGCACGTGGGGCGGGCGTTCCTGAATGAACGGATCGAGTTCTTCGGGCCGTTTCTGGATGATTCGGTGGCCAGTTCGACGCCGCTGAAGCCGAACGATCCGGTGCAGAACCCGAACAACCCGCTGCCGGTCCAGCCGGGCACGGGCACGCCGATCACGGCGCCCACCCCGCTGAAGCAATGGCAGATGATCATCGAATCGTTCGCCGAGCACAGCACGGTGTTCGACGACCTGGTGCAACTGGGCGATTCGATGTTCGTGCAGTCCCGCGACAACGTGGCGGTCAAGGGGCTGCGGGACATCCTGGGCGACAAGGCGGAGCAGATTTTCTTCGACATGTTCGGTGACTGGGAGTTCGCACAGCGCGTCGCGGACGACTATCGCTCGCGGGACGCGGCGAACTTCGCCCGCTTTGCGGCCTTCATCAGCAGTGTCACGCTGCCGCCGCCATTGCCGTTCGAAGAACCGCCGATGCGTCGCGTCTCCACCGGGTTCAATCCGGTCATTCCGCGATTCTGAAACGCGTCTGCGGTGCGCCGGGCGGACCGAGGGCATGCCGGCAGAAAACGTGCCGACGCCGCGAGTCGACCGTGATTCGCGGCGTCGTTTGCTTTACCCCCATTGCGCTGGCCGCGTACCCTTCGCGTCGGCGACCACTGCGGAACCTGCAGGTTGCCGTGTGATCGCTCCGGGGCGATGCTGATGCGGAGAGCAATCGGACGAGGAGAAGCGATGGTGGCGGTGCGTCGACGCTCGAAGGAATGGCTGGTGGCCTGTCTGCTGACCGCGGCGGTGTGGCTGTGCGGTCCGGTGCGGGCCGGGATGGCGCGGACGGGCGCGGGGGGTGAGTCGCTGCCGCACATCGTGCTGATCAACGCGGACGATCTGGGCTATGGCGACGTGGGGTGCTACGGTGCCACGAAGGTTCGCACACCGAACATCGACCGGCTCGCGCGTGAGGGGCGGCGGTTCACCGACGCGCATTCGGCGTCGTCGGTGTGTTCACCGTCGCGTTACGGTTTGCTGACCGGCTCGTACCCGATCCGCAAGAACCTGTGGGGACCGGTTTCGCTGCGCGAACCGCTGACGATCGACACTTCGCAGGTCACCATCGCCTCGATGCTGAAGCGAGCCGGCTACGAAACGGCCTGCATCGGCAAATGGCACCTCGGCTTTGGTGAGACGTCGCCGGACTGGAACGGTGAGCTGAAGCCGGGTCCGCTGGAACTGGGATTCGATTACTACTTCGGAATCCCGGTGGTCAGCAGCGGTCCGCCGTTCGTGTACGTCGAGAATCACCGCGTGGTGGGCTGGGATCCGAAGGATCCGTTCGTGTTCGGCAAGCCCTCGGTGACGAAGCGGATGCCGGAGAAGGGGGGATATCGCGTCATCGGCGGGGCCGAGCGGGCGCATCGACTGTACGTCGATGAACGGGTCGGAACGACGCTCAAGGACAAGGCGGTTCAGTGGCTGCGTGGGCGGTCGTTGCGGCGTCCGTTCTTTCTGTATCTGGCGACGACCAACATTCACCATCCCTACACTCCGGCACCTCGATTCGTCGGAACGAGCGAATGTGGCCGTTATGGCGACTTCATCCACGAGCTCGACTGGATCGTCGGCGAGGTACTGGCGACGCTGGACGATCTGGGCGTGCGCGACCGGACGCTGGTCATTTTCACCAGCGACAACGGAGGGATGCTGAACGCCACCGGACAGCGGGCGTGGAAGGCCGGGCACCGGCTGAATGGGCCGTTGCTGGGGTTCAAGTTCGATGCCTGGGAAGGGGGGCATCGCGTCCCGTTGATCGCGCGTTGGCCCGGCAGGATTCCGGCCGGAACGGTGTCCCGGGCGCTGATCAGCCAGATCGATCTGCTGGCTACGCTGGCGGCCGTGGTGCGACAGCGGCTGGCCGAAGGCGAAGCTCCGGACAGTCTCAACCAATGGCCGAACTTCGTGGGAGCCGCGGACGTGGCCGTGCGCCGGACGCTGATCATCTCACCCAACAGCCCGAAGCATCTGACCGTGCGTCACGATCAGTGGGTGTACATTCCGGCCCGCGGCGGCGGCGGCTTTCAGGGCAAAAAAACCGGTGACCACCTGCTGGGCGGCCCTCCGGCTCTGGCGTTTGCCGGCGAGCGGAACTCCGACGTGGTCGATGGTCGGATTCGCCCGGATGCGCCTCCGGCGCAGTTGTATGACCTTCGCTCCGATCTGTCCCAGACGACGAATCTGTGGAGGGAACGACCGGACGTCGTGCGTCGCATGGAGGCGTTGCTGAAGCAGGCCCGCGCGCTGGTCCCGCCCACACGACGGATCGGGTGGATCAACCTGAAGCAGTGAGCGTGTCGCGTTCCGAAGTGCGGCGTCGCGCGGGCGTCAATCGCGAACGTCGGCAACGTCGGGCGGCTGTTGCCGTTGCCAGCCGGGTTCGGTGCGTGGAGGCTCGGGCGGCGGCGTGACCAGCGGTCGATACAGGTCGGGGCGGCGCGCCCGGAGATAACGGCGGCCACTGGAGGCGGCGATTTTTTCGGGTGTGCAGAGCGCCACGGCCACGTCGTCGTCCAGTTTGTGGCATTCGGCCAGCACCTCGCCGAACGGGTCGAGGATCATCGCGTTGCCGTTGCGGACCTGTCCGCCGTCCAGTCCGATCGGATTGGCGAAGACGGCGTAGATGCCGTTTTCGTAGGCCCGGGCGGGCAGCCAGCGCATCAGCCAGCCGCGGCCTTTCGGCCCGTTCAATTCCAGCCGCAGCGGAACCGGGTCCCGGTGCCGATTGTGCCACAGCCGCGGATCGACCGTTCCCCGACCAGGCATCGCGGAGGGCAGGCAGCCGGTGACGTGCGGCATGAAGACGATTTCGGCACCCATCAGCGTGGTGATGCGCACGTTTTCGACGAGGTTGTTGTCGTAGCAGATCAGGATGCCACAGCGGCAGCCGCGAAGGTCGAACACGGTGTAGCGGTCGCCGCTGGAAAGGTGCGGATTGAGGAAGGCGTGAAGCTTGCGGTGATGGGTCACGTAGCGACCCTGGTCGACGCACACGTACGCGTTGTAGATACGACCTTCGTCGGTTCGTTCGAACAGTCCGGCGAGGATGGCGACGCCCAGCCGGTCCGAAAGCGCACACAGGCGCCGCGTACTGGGGCCGTCGGGAATGGGTTCGGCCAGTTCCCACAGGCGATCGCGGGTCAGACGCTGGGCGAAGGTGTAGCC
>RFHO01000389.1 GCA_003696385.1 Planctomycetota bacterium
ACTGATCGGCATCAAGATGCGCACAGACGGCGCCGGTGCGGGCTGCTGGACAAAAGATGTATTTCCGATATATATTTTGGCACGGGCGGGGAGGTGTCTCTTTGCGCCGACAGGCAGCGGTGAACCGGTGGAGAGTTCGGCGAAGAAGACGAGGGGTTGGCCATGTGGCAACGTGACCCGATTGCCGAGCCGGTACGGACCGTCGTCGCGTCCCGGGTACCGGTGTGTCGCCTGCGAACCGCCGAGTGGGCGGACGCGCTGGTGTGGTGTCTGGCGGTCGTCGGCGTGATGTGTTCGGTCCCCGCGATCGCCTTGGGCCAGCTCGATTTCGAAGCGGCTCCGATCCGTTACTACGACGCGCCGGTCGATGACGCGGTGACGCGATTGGAGGCGGACCTGGACGCCGGCCGCGTGCGGTTGGACTACGATGGGAAGACCGGCTACCTGCGATCGCTGCTGGGGGCGCTGGGCATCGCGCCCGACACGCAGGTGCTGGTGTTTTCGAAGACGAGTTTCCAGCAGCGCCGGATCTCGCCGCGGACGCCGCGCGCGTTGTATTTCAACGATGACGTCTATCTCGGCTGGGTCCCGGATGGGGACGTGATCGAGATTGCGTCCGTCGATCCGCAACAGGGAGTGATCTTCTACACGCTGCGGCAGGAAAGCATGGCGAAGCCACGGATCGTGCGTGATCGTGGGAACTGCCTGACCTGTCACGCATCGTCACGGACGCGAGGTGTGCCGGGATTGCTGGTGCGGTCGGTGTTTCCCTCGCCCACCGGGTTGCCGCATTTCGGGGCGGGCACGTTTCGGATCAATCATGCCTCGCCGTTGCGGAAGCGCTGGGGCGGCTGGTACGTCACCGGCACGCACGGCAAGCAACGGCACATGGGAAATGTCGTCGTCAAGGATCGCTATCACCCCGAAGCAATTGACGTGGACGCCGGCGCGAACGTGACCGACCTGAGCGGTCGCTTCGACACTTCCCGGTATCTGACGCCGCACAGCGACATCGTGGCCCTGATGGTGCTCGAGCACCAGACCGACATGCACAACCTCATCGTACGGGCGAATTTCGAAGCCCGGTTGGCGTGGCATCAGAACGCGATCATGAACGAGGCCCTGGAACGCGAGCCGGATTACGTCTCGGACAGCACCCGGCGGCGGATCGATCGGGTGGTCGACGACCTGCTGAAATACATGCTGTTCACCGACGAAATCGAGCTGACCGACCCGATTCGCGGCACCAGCGGGTTCGCCGCGCGTTTTTCGAGCCTCGGGCCCCGCGACAGCCGCGGTCGGTCGCTGCGGCAACTGGATCTGAAGCGGCGGTTGTTCCGGTACCCGTGCAGCTACCTGGTCTATTCGGCGGCGTTCCGCAGTCTCCCGCCGTTGGTGAAGGATCGGCTCTTCGAAAGGCTGTACCGAATCCTGCACGGCGACGATCCGGATCCGGCGTTCGCTCGCTTGACCGCGGCGGACCGCAAGGCCATCTTCGAGATTCTGTCCGAAACGCTTCCCGATGCGCGGGCGGCCTGGGCACGGCTGACGGCCGGAGACGGCTGATTCTTTCTTTGCCCCGCGGAACTCCGGCGCGGGTGGCCCGACTGCAGCACAACGCCGGTGTTGCGCTCATCGCCCGCGGTTTCCCTCACTGCGGCTGTTCGTCCGTGGGCGCGTGTGCGTCGGCCGCGAGGAGCCGTGGCTTGCGCGGCGGAGACCGTGAATGATCGTGATCGATGTGGGCAACACGCGGTCGAAGTTCGCGTGGATCGACTGGGCGGTAGAAGGACCGTTACCGCGCTGTGCGCGGTTTCTGGCCGTACCCCACGGCCGGCCGATTCCCTGGGATGCACTGTCGCGATGGTGCGGTGAGAACGGAGAAGTCCGTGGGGCCATCGCCGGAGGTCGGCCGGAGGTGGTTGCCGGCATCGTCGGTGCGTGGCGGGAACGCTTCGGCTGGGAACTGCTGCGGGTGCAGAATCACCGCGACGTACCGCTGGAAGTGGCTGTCGACGCCCCGCAGCGGGTGGGGATCGACCGGCTGTTGAACGCCGTTGCCGCCAACCGGCTGCGCCCGTCGGATCGTGCGGTCATCGTCGTGGATTCGGGAACGGCAACCACGGTCGATCTGCTGGACGCTCACGGCGTGTTTCGCGGAGGGGCGATCCTTCCCGGCATGCAGTTGTCGGCCGATGCGCTCCATGAGTATACGGCTCTGTTGCCACGGGTTTCGGTGGGGGAACTGGCGGAGCGGGTCGACGCGGGGAAGTGGCCGGAGCCGGCCGGGCGCAACACCCGCGACGCCATCCGCAGCGGCATCTTGTGGGGGCAGTTGGGTGCCGTGCGGCAACTGGTGGAGCTTCTCGGCGGGTACAGCGGCGGCGACTGGCGCGGTTGGGCCGTCACGGCGGGACGCGACGCCGCTATGGCCCGGGAAGACCGGGGGCCGGCGCGTGAAAACGCCCCGACCGGGCCGCTGCTGGTGGTCACCGGCGGGGCGGGGCGTTTGCTGGCTTCGTTTCTGCCGTCGGCACGGTATGAGCGGGCGCTCCCGCTGCAGGGGCTCGCAC
>RFHO01000390.1 GCA_003696385.1 Planctomycetota bacterium
CCGCGTCTGGGTGGACGGTCGTTGTCGTCTGGAGCAGTTGATCTGTGACGGGGCGCTGGTCGCGACACCGGCCGGAAGCACCGCTTACAATTTCTCCGCACACGGGCCGATCCTGCCGATCGGAGCCAATGTGCTGGCGCTGACGCCGATCAGTCCGTTTCGGCCACGCCGGTGGCGCGGCGCGATTCTGCCGCAGGAAGCCAAGGTGCGGTTCGAAATCCTGCAGCACGACCGCCGCAAGGTCAGCGCCGTGGCCGACATGTTCGAAGTGCGTGACGTCGTCGATGTGACGGCCGAACAGGAACCGAACAAGACGCTGAAGTTGATGTTCGATCCGGAGCACAACCTGGAGGAACGGATCCTGCGAGAGCAGTTCATTCCTTGAACGTGATGCTTGCCGCCACGCGGCGGGTACGGTCTCGGGCCAGCAAGCGGATTGCGACGACCGCCGGCAAACGGAGCACTCGCTCCGCCTCCGAGCCCGCGGGGTACGCACCGGCGCGAAACCGCCGTTCCTCCAGCCGACTGTGAGCCGTTGAAGCTGCAATGCCTGCAAACCTCACACCCCAGTACCAGAAGGCCGAACAGCAGTATCGCCGCGCCCAGACCACCGAAGAGCGGATCAAGTGCCTCGAGCAGATGCTGCAGTTGATCCCCAAGCACAAGGGCACGGAGAAACTGCAGGCGGAACTGAAGAGCCGTCTGAAGGAAGCCCGGGCCGAACTGCAACAGGAACGCTCCGCCCCCAAGCGCGGACGCAGCTACCGCTTCCCTCGTCAGGGGGCTGGCCAGGTCGTGCTGATCGGAGCTCCCAACGCCGGCAAGAGCCGCATTCTGCGCGACCTGAGCAACGCCGAACCGAAAGTTGCCGACTTTCCCTTTTCCACGCACGAACCGATGCCCGGCATGATGCCCTACAAGGACGTCGCGGTGCAGCTCATCGACACGCCACCGATCACCGAAACGCACATCGAGCCGTACATCATCGGGATGGTCCGCGCGGCGGACACTGTCCTGCTGTGCATGAACGGCGCCTCCGACGACGCTCCCGACGAGACACTGGCGGTCGTCGAGCAACTGCACAAACGGAAGACCATTCTGGCGGCCGACACCGCGTTCGACGAGGACGACTTTTCCACGCTCCGGGTGCGGGCGCTGCTGGTCGTCACGCGCGCGTCCGATCCCGGCTGGCAGGACCGCGTCGAGTACTTCTTCGAGGCCGGTGGTCCCCGGCTGAATGTGGTGCCCGTCGAACTCGATGACGAGCCGTCGCGTGAAAAGCTGCGTCAGGCGATCTACGATTCACTGGACGTCATCCGGGTTTACACCAAAAAGCCCGGCAAACCGCCCGACTATGATGCGCCGTTCACGATTCCTCGCGACGGCACAGTGCAGGACTTGGCCGAAGAGATCCATCGCGACATCGCCGAACGACTCAAGTATGCTCGCGTGTGGGGCCGGCACGTGCACGACGGCCAGAGCGTCGGCCGCGAACATGTGCTGCACGACGGCGACCTGGTGGAGCTGCACGTTTGACGCCGTCGGGGAGCGGCTGGCTTTTTGCGTCGAGCCGCTGAATCGCACGCTGGGCGCGATCGCCCACGGCACCAACGTTCGATCACCGACGGACGACACGGGGCGTGCAACGGTGCAGCAAGCTCCCGGACTCAGCAACTTCAAGAAAGGCGGAACGATGCAGGATCAGGCCGACGATCGCCCCGGTTCGGCGGTCCAGTCGTCAGCGTCGGGGGACGCGGCGACCTTGGCCGGTCGCACTCTGCAGGTGCGCGGCCTGACGAAGGATTACGCCACGGCCGCGGAGGTCGTGCACGTGCTTCGCGGTGTCGATCTGACGCTGAACGGGGGCGAAGCACTGGCGGTCACCGGACCGTCCGGTTCGGGGAAAAGTACGTTGCTCTACATCCTGGGAGCGATCGAGGAGCCGACGTCCGGAACCGTGCGTATCGACGATGTCGATCCGTTTTCGTTGAATGAGGCCGAACGAGCCGCGTTCCGCAACCGCCATATCGGCTTCGTGTTCCAGGACCACCACCTTCTTCCGCAACTGACGGTGCTGGAAAACGTGCTGGTGCCTCTGTTGGCTGGCCCGGGTGTCGACGAGGCGGCGGAGGCCCGCGCACGCCAACTGCTGAAGCGGGTCGGGCTGGAGCATCGTGTGGAGCACCGGCCGGCCGAGATTTCCGGTGGCGAACGGCAGCGGGTGGCGGTCTGCCGGGCGATGATCAATCAACCCACGTTGCTGCTGGCCGACGAGCCGACGGGCAACCTGGATCCGTCCAATTCGGCGGCCATCGGCGATCTGCTGCTGGAAGTGGCCGCCGAGCAGAGCGCGATCCTGATCTGTGTGACGCACAACATGGAACTGGCCGCGCGGTTCCCGCAGCACAAACAGCTTCGCGAAGGCCGCTTGCACGATGCGTGACCGCCCGACCGTCTCGGCGGCCGAGGGTTCGACGTCCGGGGCGTGGGTGGGGAGCCGCGTCGTCGGAGAGCCGTGGGCTCCCAGCGCCCGGCAAGGTTCAAGGGGAAACGGCTGGTTCCAATACCACCGGATCGCCCACCGCGATGACGCCGGTGCTTCCGGCATCCAGCACGATCGTGTTGACAGCCAGTCGGTAGTGGTGGTCGAACCGCGACCTCTCGGCCCAGGGCGGCAATGTCGCGGCCCTCATTTGTCGAAAGCGCTCGATGAAATCGGCGTCGGCCCGTCCCGATCGGGAGTCGCGCGTGGGAACGACGCAGCGGCGACAGGGGTTGCATCCGCCGAACCGCACGCCGCCGATCCGGAACGGAATCACCGCTCCCACCGGCCCGTACAACCGGTCCTCCCAGAAGGGCACCTCTGCGCCGGCCACTTCGAGATTGGCGCGAAACCTCCGCCGCACCTCGTCCAACGACAGGTCGGGAAACCATTCCGTGATGGCCTGCAGAGTTTCCGTGCTGATGACCGTCGGGCCGTTGAAATTCTCGTCGTCGGGAAAACCCGCAGCGGGATTCTCGACCAGTTCGACCGGCCGGTGCAGCGCTTCGCTCAGCCACTGTTTCAGCGCCGCGTTATTCGCCGACAATGCGAATCGCTCCCACGCTGCGGCGTCGGCCTGTGAGGCGGGTGTTGCGGCGGCCGATTGGGATTCGCGCCGCGGTTGGGCTGTGGTATCGGGATCGGGCGGCTCCGTGGAGTCGCCCGTTTCCGGCTGCACATTCCGGGGCACTCCCAGCGGCACGGAAGGCGACGCCGAAAGCGAAACTTCGACCCAGGACAGGTCCGGCGCGTAACGCGCTCGGATGCGGTGGACGCGAGCGTCCCGCTTGCCGGTGATCAGCCGCCCGGAGGTGTCGGCGATCGCCCACCGACGATCGTTCGCCAGCCCCGCCCGCAGACGCACCACGGCGCG